>JBILJA010000094.1:0-9337 GCA_044368775.1 Burkholderiaceae bacterium | reverse complement strand
TAAAACTGGCCGAGCGCCAAAAGCGATCGACCAGTTGTATTTGGTTGCGGGGGCAGGATTTGAACCTACGACCTTCGGGTTATGAGCCCGACGAGCTGCCAGACTGCTCCACCCCGCGTCTGAAGAATGAAGTATAGCGTAGTTCCCGTTTCGGGACAAGTTGCCTAATGGCTTGTACAGGAAAAGAGTATTCATGAACGATCCGCAAGACATGCAGAACGATGCACAAGAGCCGCATAATCATCAAATCGATACCGAGATTAGCGAGGTGCAATCCGATGAAAACGAACATCAAGAAGGTGCGTTGATTGTTCAAGACCATGGCGACTCTGATGACGCAGTCGAAATCGAAACCGCCAAACGCGTGCTTGAGACAGCGCTATTATGTGCATCGAGTCCGATGCCACTTTCTGAATTGCGCAAACTTTTTGAAGAAGAATCGCAATCCTCAAAACGATTAACCGATGTGTTGGAATCGATTCAACAAGATTGGCTCGATCGCGGCATGGAGCTTGTCGAGCTTGCTTCGGGTTGGCGCTTTCAGAGCCGTGCTTCGATGCAGCGTTATCTTGAAAGACTGAGCCCCGAACGCGTTCCAAAGTACTCGCGCGCTGTGATGGAAACCTTAGCGATTATCGCGTGGCGTCAACCGGTCACCCGTGGCGATATTGAGGATATTCGTGGCGTGACGGTTTCCTCCCAAATTATCAAAACGCTCGAAGATCGTGGCTGGGTCGAGGTGATTGGTCATCGTGATGGTCCCGGTCGGCCTGGTTTGTTGGGGACAACCAAGCAATTTTTGGATGATCTGGGTTTACGTGCCCTCGATGAGTTGCCTGCGCTCGGCGCTGCCGAAATGTCTGAAGCTTTGCAATCGCTGACCTTAGAAGCCGCTTCACTTTCTACTGTCGCGACACTGCCAATTCAAGAGGCTTCCAGCGAGGCCGAACAGCTAGACGTGACTGACCCTGATTCCATGCAATTAGATCTCGCAAATCAAAGCGAGCCAGAACAAAATACAAATCCTTCAAACCTGGAGTCCAAGTGACTAAACCGAATACCGAAGATGCCATCCTGAACTCCCAACAAGAAGGCGTTGAGGTTGTTAAAAAGGCCGCTCGCAAAACAGCTGCTCGCAAAACACCTGCACGTAAAACACCTGCTCGCAAGACTGCGCGTGTCGTTGAAGTTGAAGATGCCACAGCATCTGTTGAGTCTTCGGTTCAAGCCGCGAGCGCGCCTGCCACGAAGCCCCCGCGCAAACCAAGGCAGCCTCGCGCAGCAAAGAGTGCGGAAAGCTCACACACTGAATCTCATCCAATCGAAATGCAGTCCGCTGACACGGCACCACAGGTGAGCGTTGCCGAGTTTGCAGTTCTAAATATTCCAGCGACTTTCGTTCCGAATGAGCCCAGCAATGTGAATGAGCGAGGGGAGCAAGGTGCGCGCGCCGAAAGCGAGACGTCTTTAGACGGGTCTTCGACTGCACCTAAGCCTCGCGGACGAAAACTTCGCACACCGTTTCGTCGACGCCGCAGTGATGCGCCTGAAACAGGTCGACAGCCCGAAGATTCTGGCAATACTGTGCGCGCAGATTTCGTATCGTTTGACGAAGACGCAAGAGATATCGCCGATTTTGGTGACCCAGTCGAAGCGGAAAAAGAAGCTGAAGAGGCACTTTCTTATTTGCGTCAGGCCGAACGGATTGAGCAACGTCTGAACAAGTATTTGAACAGTGACGTGTTGATGCCTAAACTTCACAAGGTGTTGGCAGATGCTGGTATTGGCTCGCGTCGCGAAATGGAAGAACTGATCATCGCCGGACGCGTATCCGTCAATGGCGAGCCTGCTCATATCGGTCAACGCGTTGGCGTCAATGATGCCGTGCGTGTCAATGGCAAACCCATCACCCGAACCAATACAAAAAAGCCACCGCGTGTGATTCTTTATCACAAGCCTGCTGGTGAAATTGTGAGCCACGATGATCCAGATGGACGCGCCAACGTCTTTTCGCGTCTACCTAAAATGAAAGTGGGTAAATGGCTTTCGATTGGTCGTCTTGATCTCAATACAGAAGGTTTGTTGATTTTTACAACGTCAGGTGACCTCTCTAATCGCTTGTTGCATCCCCGTTATGGTAATGAACGTGAGTACGCTGTACGCGTGCTCGGAGAGCTCGGTCCCGAGCAGCGACAGTCATTGCTGGACGGTGTGACCCTCGATGATGGTCCTGCTAGTTTTGGCATGATCGAATTCATTGGTGGCGAGGGCAGTAACCGGTGGTATCGCGTAACTTTGAATGAAGGTCGAAATCGCGAAGTTCGTCGTATGTTTGAATCCGTTGGTTTGACAGTTAGCCGTTTGATTCGGACGCGTTTTGGCGACATTGTGCTTCCCACTACGCTTCGTCGTGGTCGTTGGGAAGAGCTTGATTCCAAACTTGTGTCGGCTCTGATGGTCCAGGTTGGGTTGTTGCGCGATGATGACTCGACGGAGGGCCACTCCCGTCAGCCCAAGCAGCCGGTTTCGCATGACAGCGCCTTGCCACCTGGTTTTGGTACGCTGGATAGAAATGGGACGCATGGCGCCAAAATGGGACGTCGCGGTAACGTTCAAGGTGGCCGCTCTGGAAAGCCCGGACCCTTTGTGCACCCGACTGAGCGTGCTCCAGCGGCGTTGACAGTGGGTGGCGGTTATGCCAACGGACATCCGCAAGGGGGGCAGGGAGTTGGTCGAGGAGGAGGCCGTGGCAAACCTTCCGGGCCACAGGGTCCTGGATCGCGCGGCCCCGGCTCGAGCCCAGGGGGCAACAAAAAGGGGCCGAAAGCTGCGGCACGGCCAGGTCGCCCAAGTCGTCCTGGCGGTCGCGGTCCTCAAGGATCTGGCCCGCAAGCGGGGCAAGGTTCTGCGGCCCCACGCGAATTTGTGCCAGGTGTGGCACCCGAGCAGGGGCGTGATTTCAGTCGCGAGCCTGGTCAAGGGCGTCCTCGAGGGCCAGGAGCTGCGGCAGGTCCGGGAGGACAGGGACGTCCTCCAAAGCAAGGCGGTCGTGGCCCGGGCAAGCCCGGTGGCCGCCCTAAGCAGGGGCAGTCTGGTGGTGTGGGCCGTTCCGCGCCTAAAGGGGATGACTGGCAACCTCGAGGCGCTTCCGCACATGAGTCTCGCCTGGGTTTTACAAAATCATCCCGCGGTAACCGCTAAGATTCTAAAGTTAAGCTTTTCTTAATTTGATCGGGGAAAAAGGTCTTTTCTTGTGCATGCATTCGACGTAAATCGTTGCTGTAACAAGACTTTTTTCCTTGATCATGCTAGAATTTAGGGCTATCGAGCATTGACATAGTCGGCTCATATTCGGCCGCACGCGGTCATAGCTTTTTTTTGTTGTAAACGGGCTGTCTTCAGCCCTTTTTTTTTGGACGTATGGCAGATCTTTTTACAATTTCGCAGCAGGCTTTAGCCTCCATGGATGTCGAGTTCGTCGATATTGAACGCGCAGCGCTTGGTCTTTTGCGTGTCACGATTGATCGGCCAGAGGGCATTCGCATCGAAGACTGTGAACAGGTTTCCAAACATTTGTCGCGTGTTTTCGAAGTTGAAAATATTGATTACCGCAGGCTCGAGGTCGGTTCACCAGGTATCGATCGACCTTTAAAAACCGAAGCGGATTTCAAACGTTTTGTAGGTGAGCGTGTCGAGATCAAGTTGCGCGAGGCTGTCGATAATCAAAAAGTTTTTTCAGGTGAGTTGGTGGATCTCAGTGGGTCTGCCGGCATTGCGGGTACCGAGGCGCTTTTGCCTTTCGGTATTGAGTTTGAGGCAAAAAAGGGCGAGATTCGGCAGGTAGCATTTGCGTTTTCGGACGTAGAGCGCGCCAAGCTCAATCCCGTTCTGGATTTCAAGGGCAAAAAGCGATGAGTCGCGAAATTCTTCTGTTAGTAGACGCGTTGGCGCGTGAAAAAAACGTGACGCGAGACGTCGTGTTCGACGCACTCGAAGGTGCTTTAGCTTCGGCTATGAAAAAGCGCTTTAAAGAGGACGCCGATATTCGCGTGTCCGTGAACCGGACAACCGGAGAGCATGACGGCTTTCGTCGCTGGTTGGTCGTTCCCGACGAACTCGGCCTCCAAGAACCTGATCAGCAAGAGATGCTTTCTGATGCGCGTGATGTTGTCTCCGACATCGAGGTCGGTGAGTACATCGAAGAAGCACTCGAACCCATCGAGTTCGGACGTATTGGTGCCCAGGCTGCCAAGCAGGCGATCCTGCAGCGCATTCGCGACGCAGAGCGCGAGCAAATTCTCAATGATTTTCTAGACCGTGGCGAAATGATCGTGTCTGGCTCCATCAAGAGGATGGACAAAGGCGATGTGATCGTAGAGACGGGCAAGATCGAAGCGCGGCTTCCGCGTAGCGAAATGATCCCCAAGGAAAACTTGCGCGTGGGTGATCGCGTGCGCGCTTGGGTACTCAAGGTCGACCGCACTGCGCGTGGCCAACAAGTTATCTTGTCTCGCACCGCGCCGGACTTCATTCGTCAGCTTTTCGAAAATGAAGTGCCCGAGATTGAGCAGGGCCTCTTGGAAATCAAAGGTGCCGCTCGCGATCCTGGCGTCCGCGCCAAGATTGCCGTGGTGGCTTACGACAAGCGCATCGATCCGATTGGTACTTGTGTTGGAATGCGCGGTTCGCGCGTCACCGCGGTGCGTAATGAGCTCGGTGGTGAGCAAGTTGATATCGTCTTGTGGTCTGACGATCCTGCTGAGTTTGTGATTGGCGCGCTCGCTCCGGCAAACGTTGAGTCAATCGTGGTGGACGAAGATCGCCACGCCATGGACGTCGTCGTCGATGAGGAAAATCTCCCCAAGGCGATTGGTTCAAAAGGTCAAAACGTCCGGCTCGCCTCTGAGTTGACGGGGTGGCAGATCAACATCATGACACCCGAAGAAAGTCAGAACAGGCAAGAGATCGAGCGTACTCAACTGCGCAGCACCTTTATGTCAAGACTCGATGTCGACGAAGAGGTTGCCGATATCCTCATTGATGAGGGTTTCACCGGGCTCGAAGAAATCGCCTACGTTCCAATGCAAGAGTTGTTGGAAATTGAGTCCTTTGATGAGGACACGATCAATGAGCTGCGTAATCGTGCGCGTAATGCATTGCTGACTGAGGCAATCGCTCAGGAAGAGCGTGTCGAGACGGCTCAGGATTTGTTGACGCTTGAGGGCATGACACCTGAGCTCGTGGCAAAGTTAGCCATTGGCGGAGTTACCACGCGTGATGATTTGGCTGAATTGGCGACGGACGAGCTCTGTGAAATGTCAGGTCTCGATGAAAGCGCTGCAAGTGATTTCATTATGGCTGCCCGCGCGCACTGGTTTGAAGATCAGTAAAAAGAAAAAGTCGGTTGGGCGGCATCGGTCGGCCCCGCACTTGAAGTTGTCACGCTGTAAATAGGTAAGAGAGAGTCTAATGTCGAGTAATACAGTCGCCCAGTTCGCAATCGAGCTGAAAATGCCTGCCAACGTGCTGTTAGATCAGCTGCGCTCTGCGGGTGTCGAACTCAACTCAGTGGAAGACAACGTCACTGATGGCGATAAGGCTCGCTTGCTCGAGTCTCTTCGTCGCTCGCATGGAGCGACCGAGGGTAAAAAGATTACTTTGACCCGTCGCCAAACTTCCGAAATTCGTCAGGCTGACGGCTCTGGTCGTTCGCGAACGATCCAAGTCGAAGTCCGTAAAAAGCGTGTGTTCGTCAAACGTGATACACCCGAATTGGGTGATGTCCCCGCTGCCGTTTCTGCCGAGCAAAATGACGTGCTCGCTGCGCCTGTCAAGGCCAAAGAGACCGCACAGGATTCCGCGCCAGCTTCTGTTTCGGCCAATGCTGTCGAAAAGGCGCAAACCACTCTTGCAAAGTCAACAGTCGTTGAGGACTCCGTTGGTTCTAAGTCCGTATCCAATGCGTCGACGCTTGAGCAACCCGCTCAGGCCATTGACGATAAAACATCCCCAGCGAACGCAGAGATGTCTGAGTCCGTCGAGTCCGAGCATGTAGCCCCTGTTGTGGGCGCTGCATTGGAATCAACACCTCCCACAAAGACTGTCAAGGATCCTGAGGTTGAGGGTTCGGTCGTCGTCCAAGAGCATTCTTCTACCCCAGTCGAGCCAGAGTCACCGCAGACCTCCGCGGATGAACCCGCAAACGTTGCTCCCGCGACTTCAACGCCTGAAGATGAAATCGCCAAACCCGCAAAACCGATGCGTGGTCGTGCCGTGCCTCCTGCACACGCCTTGCCTATCGAGGGTGAATCCCGCGATGAGGCACGTCGTGTTTCTGAAGCTGAGGCCGCTGCTCTGCGTGATATGTTGAATCGTCCTCGCAAAGTCGCCCGTCCAGAGCCAGAGGCGGCACCGCTCTTGGGGACTTTGCATAAACCGGCTGGTTCACCTGCTGCAACCAAGGGTGCCAAGAAAGACGGCGCTTTGGATGGCGTAGGTAAAAAGGTTCTGAAGTCTGGCGCAATCGCCTCGACTTGGTCGGACGATGCCTCGCGTAAAAAACCTGCAGAAAAACGTGATGCGCCTGCTGCGCCTGGCCGCGAAGGCTGGCGTGCGGGTGGCAAAAGTAAGTCCGGCGGCAAAAAGGGCGGACGTGGTGCGAACAACGTCGTACAAGATCATCGTGAGCCCGCACCAGTTGAGTTTATCGCCCGCGAAATTCACGTTCCTGAGACGATTAGCGTTGCAGATTTAGCGCACAAAATGTCCGTGAAAGCGGGTGAGGTCATTAAGCATTTGATGAAGCTTGGTCAGATGGTCACCATCAATCAGGTGCTCGATCAAGAAACCGCGATGATCGTGGTCGAGGAGTTAGGTCACAAAGCCATCGCAGCCAAGCTTGATGATCCCGAGGCTTTCCTTGATGAATCCGTTCCTCACGAGGACGTTCAATTGCTTGCGCGGGCTCCGGTTGTGACGGTGATGGGCCACGTTGATCACGGTAAAACTTCGTTGCTTGATTACATTCGTCGCGCGAAGGTTGCTTCTGGCGAAGCCGGCGGCATTACGCAGCACATTGGTGCCTACCATGTTCAGACTGAACGTGGCATGGTGACGTTTTTAGACACACCAGGACATGAGGCTTTTACGGCCATGCGTGCCCGTGGTGCCAAGGCAACTGATATTGTGATTTTGGTGGTCGCGGCTGATGATGGCGTGATGCCCCAGACCAAAGAGGCCATTCACCACGCGAAAGCCGCGGGTGTGCCGCTTGTTGTTGCCGTCAACAAAATTGACAAGCCCGATGCCAATCCTGAGCGCGTCAAGCAAGAGTTGGTGGTTGAGGAAGTCGTCCCCGAAGAATACGGTGGTGATGTACCCTTTATTTCAGTATCGGCCAAGACTGGCCAGGGCATCGATGAGTTGCTCGAGAACGTATTGCTTCAAGCTGAAGTGCTTGAACTGAAAGCCGCTGTCGATGCGCCTGCCAAAGGCATCGTGATCGAAGCACGACTCGACAAGGGCCGCGGTCCTGTGGCAACCATTTTGATACAAAGTGGAACCTTGCATCGTGGAGATGTTGTACTTGCAGGCTCCAGTTATGGTCGAGTGCGCGCCATGCTCGACGAAAATGGCAAACCTATTCAATCAGCAGGCCCTTCGATTCCCGTTGAAATTCAAGGATTGACCGAGGTTCCCTCTGCGGGTGATGAGATGATGTCCTTAGCCGATGAACGTCGTGCTCGCGAGATTGCGCTCTTCCGTCAAGGTAAGTTCCGCGACGTCAAGCTCGCGCGTCAACAAGCCGCAAAGCTTGAATCGATGTTTGAAAATGTCGTCGAAGGCTCTCAGACCCTTTCCTTGATCGTCAAAACAGACGTACAGGGCTCACAAGAAGCTTTGGTGGCTTCCTTGCTTAAGCTCTCTACCGAAGAAGTTCGTGTGCAAGTGGTTCATGCCGCAGTTGGCGGCATCTCAGAAAGTGACGTCAACTTGGCGATTGCTTCGGGTGCGGTCATGATTGGCTTTAACGTCCGCGCAGATGCGAGCTCTAAAAAGTTGGCTGAAAACAACGGCGTGGATATCCGCTACTACAACATCATTTATGACGCGGTCGATGAGATCAAACTTGCCATGTCAGGCATGTTGGCACCTGAAAAGCGTGAAGAAATCATCGGTATGGTCGAAGTTCGCGAGGTCTACACCATTTCGCGCATTGGTACTGTCGCAGGTTGTATGGTGACTGATGGTGTGGTGCGTCGAGATTCACAGGTGCGTTTACTGCGTAACAACGTTGTGCATTGGAGTGGTTGGCTTGATTCGCTGCGTCGTTTTAAAGACGATGCCAAGGAAGTGAAGTCAGGCTTTGATTGCGGTATCACCTTGCGTGGTAACAACGACTTACAAGTCGGTGATCAACTCGAAATTTTTGAAATCAGGGAAGTGGCTCGTACGCTTTAATGCCCATTAATGAGTCGTCATAAACAAAAAACCTCGCCCGGCCGTAATTTAAGGCTCGCTGACCAGATCCAAAAAGATCTGGCCATCATCATTCAGCGTGAAATCGATATGAGTCGTGTGGGTTTAATCACGCTCTCCGGCATTGAACTGACCACTGATTATGCGCATGCCAAGGTCTACTTCACGGTGCTCGGTGGCGAGGCAGAGCAGGCTCAGGCGCTCCTCAATGAAAAAGCGGGCTGGTTTCATTCCCAGTTGTACAAGTTATTGCATATCCATACGGTGCCGACACTGCACTTCTTTCATGATCCGCGCCTCAAGCACGGTATCGCGATGTCCGCGTTGATCGATCAGGCGAATTTGCCCGGTCAATACGCGGGTGTCCCCGACGAGCCTGATGACAAGCCTTAGGGCTGTCGTTTAGGAATACTGACGATGGCTAAAAAACGCGGGCGCGTGCTCGATGGAGTGTTGTTGCTGGACAAACCTGTGGGTTTGTCGAGTAACCACGCGCTTCAGCGCGCCAAGCATGCCATGGATGCGCAAAAGGCAGGTCACACTGGGACGCTTGATCCTTTTGCCACAGGTTTGTTAGTGTGTTGTATGGGGCGTGCCACCAAAATTGCTGGTGCGATGTTGAGCGCAGACAAGGGTTATCGGGCCACGATCGCGTTTGGTCGTGAAACGGACTCTGGCGACTTGACCGGTATTGTTGTGAGCGAAGCCTCAGCAGACTTTTCTGGGGTTTCTGAATCGTCCTTGCGACCCGTGCTCGAGCGCTTTATGGGAACCCAAATGCAGATTCCTCCAATGGTGTCTGCGTTAAAACGAGATGGTAAGCCGCTCTATGAGTACGCACGCCAAGGTATTGTGCTTG
>JBILJA010000201.1:0-3701 GCA_044368775.1 Burkholderiaceae bacterium | reverse complement strand
GGCGCGCGCAGAAATATCATTTGAACCGCCAGCATTCCATGGCACGATCAGACGAATCTCTCTGCTCGGAAAAGTTGCCTGTGCGAGCACAGGTGCCGCAACCGTCAGTGCAACCAATGATCCCAGCAGCGAACGCGCAATGCTTGAAAATATGTTCTTTTTCATTTCAGCTGTCTCCTAGTTCATTAAAAAGAATTTTATTATGTTGTTTGTTATAACATACAACATTTAAACATTGGGTCCAACTCCCCTACGGTTAGAGTAAAAATTATTTCTGTTGCTTGTCGATCAGCAGCGCATAGACATCTGCGCGAGCACTTTCAATATCTGCATGAATCGCAGCCGCAGCTTTAGCCGCGTCTCGCTCTTTGAGCGCATTGAGTGCGTCGACATGATGTGAATAACGTTTTAACCCTGGCTTATATTCTGGCAGGGCGAGGTTTAATGTAGGTCCGCACCTTAGCCAAGCGCCTTCGATGACCTCTTGAACGATGGGCAACTGACTCATTTTATAAATACCAAAATGAAAGCGGTTGTGCGCCGCAAGATATTTTGCACCCTGAGCGGACTCAATCGATTTTTTCATGTCGAGCATGGAGCGCTCGAGTCCGTCGAGCTCTTCGGCCGTTGCCAAACGCGCCGCCGCAGCCGTCGCTAGCGGCTCCAGACTTGAACGTATCGCCATCAGTTGGTCAAACTGATGCGCATCTAACCGAGGAACGGTTGCCCCTCCACCCTGACCGACTCCGCCACGATCCAACACCTTTTCAGCGATCAAATGATTGACCGCATCGCGAACAGGGGTCAAGCTAATCCCAAGCTCATCGGCCACATCCCGCAAAATGATCCGAGCACCAGGTGCGTATCGCCCTTCAAGAAGCGCTGCTTTGAGAGTCAGATAGGCCTGATCCCAGAGGGTGCGTCGCTCGATAGGCTTTAAAGACTTTGGATGAATCATGCGTTAGACCGGAGATATTTGTCCGAATTGTACTCAGATGCTTCAAAAGCAACGCTAGATCTATTCATAAAGTTTTTTCATCATCAACACGATTTAAATATGAATTATGAAAATAACTATAAAATCGATTAAAAATAACACGATGCTTACGTCAAGAAGTCGATCGCTTAAGCGTCCGTCATAACATCACAGGAGACCAGAAATGAATCAAGTCGCTGCCTCGCGTCGCAATATAAAAATTACACCGCTAGACGGAGCGCTAGGCGCGAATGTCGAGGGTGTTGATTTTTCAACGTCCTTAAACGATGCTGATCGTCAGGCACTTGAGAAAGCATGGACCGACCACTTGGTCCTGCGCTTTAGAGGCGTTGGCAAGCTTTCGGCGGATGATTTGATTATGTTTTCTAAAAACTTTGGCGACCTGGATGCTCGCCCCATCAGCACTTCAGAAACAAATCCCTATTTTGACGTTGATAAGCCAGAGATCACGATCATTTCTAATGTGTTGATGGATGGAAAACCCATCGGTGGGCTTGGTGCGTATGAGGCGGTATGGCATTCCGATATGACCTATGTCGATCAACCACCAAAAGGAAGCTGTCTCTATGCCGTTGAGATTCCGCCTAGCGGTGGGGATACATATTTTGCAAATATGTACGAGGCGTATGAGACGCTTAGTCCTGAATTAAAAGAAAAGATCAAGAACCTGTCCTGCATTCACGATGCCAGTCGTAATAGCGCTGGAGAGTTAAGAAAGGGATTCAAAGACATCGATGATCCAACGCAAACGGTGGGTGCACGACACCCCTTAGTCCGCCTTCATCCAGTTAGCCAACGCCAAGCTTTATTTCTCGGTCGTCGAAGAGGCGCCTATATCCCTGGCTTATCTTTATCTGAAAGTGAAGATTTATTAAATCAATTATGGGCACACGTCACGCAGCCCAAATTCTCTTGGGGCCAGCAGTGGCAACTTGGCGATATGGTGTTGTGGGATAACAGATGTACGATGCACCGCAGAGAAGCTTTTGACACATCGAGCAGGAGGTTGATGTTGCGCACTCAAATTTCAGGTGAAAAAGTGTTGGCATCTTGATTCACTCAACTCCAATGTGACGGATAGAAAAAATGATAAATCGTTTCAATCAATTGATGTTGTTGCGCGGACTGACTGTCATAGCAGCTTGTGTCGTAACGATGTTGAGTATGACGGTTCAGGCTCAGTCTTTTCCTAATGCACCCGTGACTTTTGTTGTTCCTGGACCTGCCGGAAGTGGAACGGATCAGATTGCAAGGCTCTTGGCGGATCAGTTCACTAAAATGTGGAATCAGTCTGTCGTCGTAGAAAACCGAGCCGGTGCCTCGGGTTCGTTAGGTGTGCAAATGTTGATGCGTGCCAAACCCGACGGCTACACTATTATGATTGGTCATGTCTCGACGCACGGTATTGTGCCCGCGCTTCGCAAACCCAAACCTTATGATCCATTTACTGACTTTGCACCGATCGGTGAGATTGGATCTTCGTCCAACATTCTCGTCATTACACCGGATAAAAATATTAAGACCCTAAATGAATGGGTAGCGTTGTCAAAAACCAAGAATAGCGTTTCCTATGGTTCGCCAGGGATAGGCTTGTCTCAGCATTTTGATGGCTACTCTTTCGGTAAAAAATTTAATGTCGAAGTCCTCCATATTCCATACAAAGGGACAGGGCCCGCAGTGAACGATTTGCTGGGTGGTAGGATTGACATGATGTTTGTGACGCCTCCGGCTGTGATGCCCTTGGTCAACAGTGGCAAACTAATCGCGTTAGCGCAAACCTCAGAAACCCGCCAGTTGGCCTTTAGCAACGTACCGACTTTTAAAGAGCTCGGTTACGATGAGTTAATCAATAAAACGTGGTGGGGTTTGTTTGCACCACTTGGGACGCCAAAAAATGTCGTTGAAAAACTCCATGAATCACTTTTGACTGCTCTCAAAAATGATTCCGTCCGGAAGGGATTAGAGTCGCTCGTTGTTGATCCAGCCCCACCCAAATCATCCGCCGAGTTCGGTGATTTCGTCCGCAAGGACTACCAGCGTTGGGTGGATCTCGTTCAGCAGTCAGGCATCACTGTGAACTAGCAGGCGCTCGACCCAGCCTACCAAGCGCGCCGCTGCTCCCGCAGAAACGGACGATCGATCTGTGCGGCGAGCTGCGTCAAATCCGAACCCGACACACCTGCTGCTTTAAAGTGCGACGCCCAACCATCCACACAACGGGCGACCCGTGCGATTTCTGCAGCAGCCTCGTCATACGTTAAGCCAAACAAACTATGTTCGGAGATCGCATTTTTTAGGGTTGACTCCGTACCCTGAGCGCCAACACGCATTTGTTGAAAACCGAGTGCCTGTCCTGTCGGAAGTAGATCAAAGGCTGGAGAGAGCGAGTAACACCCGGTATCGTCCATCTGAACGACGTGATTCTTTTCGTGGTCGTCGTTGTTATCGATCAAAATATTAAAAACCATGCGGCGAAATAGTTCGCGCATATCTTGTGCGGCTTGGCCTGATTGGACCGAACCCTTGCGTCGCAGCCAAAGCGACAAGGCCGGATAGCTCAAATTCTCAGCGCATGCGCGTAAAACAACTGCGGCAGAAAGACTATGAATCCGTTTGCCTGCGCGCCGATCAAAACGTCGAACCGCAACCGCATGACCTTTGCGTAAGGGCAATGCTTTTGTTTGCGCGACGCTGATTCCGCATC
>JBILJA010000143.1:0-5766 GCA_044368775.1 Burkholderiaceae bacterium | reverse complement strand
TCGATGAGGGGGGTATCGGTGGATTCCCCTTCTTCGCGGAACTTGAGTACCCATTCTGCTCCTGCCAACTCGATCAGCGCTTTGGGTCTAGCGCCTCCCATGCTGGCCCCGGGCTTAACTAAGCGCATCCATTGATCGTTGACGGGCGCACCAGAAAAAATCTGGGCAATGCTGTCCTCGATTGAGCCCAAGTCGGGCAGTTGTGGCAGTGGACCCGTCACATGTGGATGGTAGCTTTGCAAAGAGAGAGAAACACCCAAGGCACCAAATCGATCATTCCCTGCAAAATACAAATACTCCATCAAGGATAGACGCGCAGGCCGATCAAACGTACGGATCATGCGCTCACCCCAACGGTCGGGCCGAGCATCGTCCACTGCGCCTACAGCGGAGTCTTTGGCTATTGGTAAAAACGGATGGTCGCGCAATGGTAAATCTTCACTGAGTGCAAACCCATGACGTAACCAGTTGGCGTCGTAACGCAAACCAACGCCACGTAGCGTGGAGATAAATTCCAAGCGACCGATGAGTGTGGGTGCGTCAGGTTGGCCCAACCACCAGAGGCTCATCTCATCAGCAGGTTGATAGGATACGGAGGCGACAGTCATGGTTATGCCTTTTCCTGAAGCCGGTTTTCAAGAGAAATAGGTTTGCGCACGGAGCGTTTTTTGGCAGCGTTGACGCTCACCTCTAAGGCACCAAGGTCAAACTCGGGGGAGGCGATTTTGGTCAGCTCGTTGGAGCGGCCAATCAGCCAAAGCGCCGTCGCGTAGATCCCAAACGCAACGGAAGGGTCGCCTTTCTCCATACGCATGAGCGTTGGCTCCGACACTCCGATCCGCTCAGCCCAATGCCGACGAGACTCGCCACGTCGCTTGCGTGCGATGGTCAGGTCTTCGCCGAGCTGACGCAGGTGCGCCTGCACCAAGGGCGGCATCATCAAAAGTGCTTGAGATATCTTTGGCATATATAGATATTAGCAAATTAATCATAAAGTTAATAACTATTTATGTTTAATGATCGCCTCGCAAACTAGCTTGCGGGTTAAATCTTGTCTTGCGTTTTAGTGTCAAAGTCGCTGGCATCATGGCGTTCACGCAGTTGTTCTGCAGGCTCGCCATGTATACGGTTGACCATGCGCCCGCGCTTGACAGCGGGCCGGCTGTAAACAGTCTCGGCCCAGCGTTGAACATGCTTGTAGTCTTGCACGCTCAAAAACTCGGCCGCTCCATACAACCAACCCTTCACCAACCCGCCATACCATGGAAATACCGCAATATCGGCGATCGTATATTGATCGCCACCCAAATATTCACTGACGGCCAGGCGACGATCAAGGACGTCAAGCTGACGCTTGGTTTCCATCGTGAAACGATCAATGGGGTACTGAAACTTAGCTGGCGCGTAAGCGTAAAAATGACCAAACCCGCCGCCTAAATACGGCGCACTTCCCATTTGCCAGAACAGCCAGTTCAAGGCTTCAGTGCGAGCGACGCCCCCTTTAGGCAGAAAAGCTTGAAATTTATCAGACAGATAAAGCAAGATCGCGCCGGATTCAAACACGCGCACCGGCTGCGCGCCACTGCGGTCAAACAGCGCCGGGATTTTTGAGTTTGGGTTGATATCGACGAAACCCGAGCCAAACTGGTCGCCTTCGCGGATATTGATGAGCCAAGCATCATATTCAGCGCCTACGTGTCCCAGCGCCAGCAACTCTTCGAGCAAGATCGTGACCTTGACGCCATTCGGTGTGCCCAACGAATACAGTTGCAGAGGGTGCTTGCCAACGGGCAGTTCTTTGTCGTGCGTCGGCCCGGCAATCGGCCGATTAATGTTCGCAAAAGTACCGCCGTTGGGTTGCTCCCAAGTCCAAACTTTTGGGGGGACGTAATCTTTAGGGTCTATCACGGGTTTCGTCATAAAAGATTCATCACTCCAGCGTGATCTTTGCCTCTTCAATGATCTTGCCCCAGCGCACGCGCTCGTCAGCAGCATATTTTGTAAAGGCCTCAGACGAGCCGCCGATCGTGATGGCGCCTCTGCTCAAGAAATCTGCCTTGAACTGAGGGTCGTTCAAGATTTTGACGGTTTCTGCATTGAGCTTGGCGACGATGTCTGGAGGTGTGCCTTTCGGGGCAAACAAACCAAACCAGCCGCTGACATCAAAGCCCGGCAAGCCCGCCTCGGCAAGTGTTGGCACGTCAGGCAAGAGCGATGAACGCGTAGCGGACGTAACACCAAGAGCCGTTAACTTTCCTGACTTGATCAAGGACAAGCAGACCGGCAGGTTACAGAACATCATTTCAACGCGACCGCCAATAATGTCGTTAATCACAGGCGTTGTGCCTTTGTAGGGGATGTGGACCATCTCTACACCGGCCATTTTTTTATAGATCTCACCGGACAGATGCATACTACCGCCCGCACCGCTTGAGCCGTAACTAAAACTTTTCTGTTTTTGGAGTGCCAGGAGCTCTTTGAGGTTCTTGGCAGGCACATGCGATCCCACGACCAGCACGTTGGGCACGCTAATGAGGTTCGTGATGCCGACAAAATCACGTTGTGGAT
Source organism: Burkholderiaceae bacterium (assembly GCA_044368775.1). GTDB lineage: Bacteria > Pseudomonadota > Gammaproteobacteria > Burkholderiales > Burkholderiaceae_B > Zwartia. The sequence goes on along the minus strand of JBILJA010000143.1, from coordinate 3,198 downwards.
CGTATTTGATATTTTTATGCAGCAACACGTTGATCGAACCGATGCTGGTTGCGCCCACTAATAAGGTATAGCCGTCAGCCGGTGCCGTAGCGACGAAGGCTGCGCCAATATTGCCGTCTGCACCAGTTTTGTTTTCAGCGACAACGGGTTGGCCCAAGGCGATCGAGAGTTTATTGGCGACGGTACGCGTCAAAATATCCGTGAGCGTACCCGCTGCAAACGGCGCCACAATCGTGATGGGTTTGTTTGGATAGTTAGAGGCTTGCGCTTGCGCAAACGAATGAGGCAGTAAAGCCAACACCGTGAGGCTGCCTAAGCCCACTGTACGCAGCGTTGCAAAGAGGTTTTTTTTCATGTTGATCTCCCGTTTAGTTTTTATAAAAGATGAGCGGTTTATTGCCTAAGGATTTGATAGCCATGACACCCTCACCCCGATCTGTGATCTTACTTCCAAGTCGGGCCGATTTCCTAGAATTTCTAGCTATCAAGGTGAACATCCCGCCGCAATATGCAGTAATCAGCCACTTAAATTTACGCTCAAAAAACTTATGTCACTCAGCATTACTACGGGTGATTTCTTGGATTAAGTCGGTCTGTACAAATGCAATCTCTTTGCGCAGATCACCAGCCTGAACCAAACGCTGTCAGGCTTTGTCAATGGCATCGCTTCAGAGTATCGTATTGCAATACCCTTAAACATTAGTCGAGGACTCGCGTGATGCAAAACTCAAAGGCAGTCGAATGGATTGACTCGCAGCAGAAAGCCATGCTGTCATTGCTCGAAGAGCTGGTTGGGATTGACTCGCACAGCTATTACAAAGAGGGTGTTTCCCAAGTTTTTCGCAAACTTGAGTCTTTTTTCAAGACCTTCGGCTTAACAACCCAATCCCATTTTGTGCAGGGAGTCGAGGCGGCACTGTCCGTGACGCTCAATGCGGGCGCAAGCCTTGGTCGTCCAGTCCTGCTGATGGGTCATTGCGATACCGTTTTTCCCAAGGGAGAGGTCGCCAAACGTCCCTTCCGCATCGAAGGAAACCGCGCCTATGGCCCTGGCGTTGCAGACATGAAGGCGGGCGTCGTCATGAATGCCTTCATCATCGCCGCGCTTGCCCAGTCTGGCCAAACAACCACCGAAGTATCCGCACTATTTACGTGCGACGAAGAAATCGGCTCTCCCCTTAGCAGAGAGGTCATCGAGGCTTTTGCCCGTAAAGCTGCTTTTGTCTTTAACGGCGAACCCGGACGCCCTTCAGGAAACGTCGTCACAGGACGCAAAGGCGGTATCTTTCTCGAGATGGATATCCAGGGGAAAGCCGCGCATTCAGGTGCCAATTTTTCAGAGGGCATTAATGCGATATCAGAGATCGCAAACAAAATCGTTGAGCTTGATAAGCTCACAGACATTGATGAGGGCTTGACTGTCAGTGTTGGACTGATTTCAGGCGGCCAGTCTGTCAATACCTCCGCCCCTTCCGCCAAAGCCGCTATCGACGTGCGCGTCAAAGATCTGGCACAGCGCGAGCACGTCATGAGCCGAATCCGGTGCATTTGCAACAAAAACTTCATTACCGGCACTTTGGCTAAGCTAAGCGTCATAGGTGAATTCAAGCCGTTCGTTCCAACAGCAGCTTCGCAGAAACTCTTTGAGTTGTACCGAGACACGCTCAAGGATATCGGACATCGAACAGATCAGGAATTTAGCGGCGGGTGCGCGGACTCGGGAGTGACCTCCAGCCTTGGTGCGATCACGCTATGCGGGACTGGCCCAGTGGGCGGTAAATTCCATACCCCAGACGAATACACCGAAATCGATTCCTTTCTGCCCCGAGCAAAAGCAGTGTTACTGACGATCGGCAAAGTCCACGCCGCACTGTGATGTAGGGATTGGTAGGGTTTAGAAAGTGAATTTTGCTATGTTTTATCAATACGCTTGGTCTAAGCATGCCCAGACTCATTCATAAAACCGCTTTATCGTCCATTGGAATCGATATGAACTACACATCAATCCTCAAGACTCTACCCATTGTTTCGCTCTACTGCCTGTCAAATGTAGCCTTAGCAGAAATACAGATTTTGAAAGCCTCAACCATTATTACGATGGACGAGAAGAACCCACGCGCTGAGGCCATTGCCTTTGATACCGTGACAAAAAAGATTACTGCGATTGGGTCGCTCCAGAATGTGCGTGCCAGTGCACCCAACGCAAAAGTACAGGATTTAGGCTCTACCGTACTCATGCCCGGTTTTATTGATCCGCACAATCACCCGATTCTGTCGGGCATTACGACACAAGCACCTGCCTATTGGATTGCACCCTACGTTGGCGCGAAAACGTGGGCAGATGTCCAAGCAACCATTAAAAAGGCAGACGCAGAAGCTCCAGCCGGCAAACCTTTGATATTCAATGGCCTAGACAGATTATTGCAAGAGGCTCCTCTGCCAACACGGGACATACTGGATAAGTTAACGCCAAGCGGTCGTGCAATCATCGTGATTGATAATTCTGGACATGCGGTTTACTTCAACACGGCAACCGTCAAAATTTTAGGCTGGAAAGATAACAAGCCGCCTGCCAACCCAGTGGGCGGCAGCTACGGTCGATTGCAAGACGGCACCTCCAATGGCGTTGCCAATGAATCGGCTGCGCTAATGGCAGTGGTTGGCCCGATCCTTCCCAAAGCAGTTCCCCACATTTTGCTCTCCAGTGCAAAGTGGTATGCGTATATGGCCTCTATGGGCGTCACCGCAACATCGGAGCACACTTACAACACAGGCATGTATAAGGGTTACGAGGCCTTAGCCTCAGTTCCGGACAGCCCAATAAGAATGCATGTCTATCACATGGCCATTGAGCCGGATGCAGGCGCGAAAGTGTCCTGGCCTAATCCCAGCATGGTCCGTAAAAATGGCGTTAAGCTCTGGGCCGATGGAAGCCCATGGCTGGGTACTGTTGCACAGAGTTTTGGCTATTTAGATAACTCCAGAACCAGACAGGCCAACATTATCTTAGGACCACTGTTCGAAAAGGGCATGAATTACACGCGTGGTCAGCTCGACCAAATGCTCGATCAATACGCGCCTATGGGCTATCAGATGGCGTTTCATAACAATGGCGACGTTGGGTTTGATGTGGTGCTCGACGCCTATGAGAATGCTTTAAATAAATATAAGCTGATTGGCACCGATCACCGCTGGCGT
>JBILJA010000257.1:0-2822 GCA_044368775.1 Burkholderiaceae bacterium | reverse complement strand
AAAAACAATTTTTTGTGCGTACTTAGCCAAAATTACGCCAAATATCAACAGTAAAAATGGCAGGATAAAAAGTGAAAGCAGGATCGTATAGGCCTGCACCTGAAAATCCATGAAAAATGCAGGTCCTGGATTGACCCCATGTAAATACAAGCAAGCGAGCATCACGAGAGTCGAAGCACTTCCAGGTAAGCCCAAAGTGAGTGTTGGGACCATAGCCCCCGCTGCGGTGGCATTGTTAGCGGACTCTGTCGCCACTAAGCCTTCTTCTGTTCCTGTGCCAAAAGCTTTCTTGTTGCGAGACCACTGTCGCGCTTGACCATAGGCCAGAAAAGAGCCAATCGTCGCGCCAGCGCCGGGTATCACGCCCACGATGTAGCCGAGTACGCTTGAGCGTATTACATTGACTTTCTGACCTTGTCCAAGACCCACCTTGACGCCTGAAATAATTTCCGACCAACCTCGACTGCTCGCAGATTGGGTTGAAGCAATTGCTTTCATTTTGATCATTGCAACCAGCTCGGGGATTGCAAAAAGACCCAGCAGTACTGGAATAAGCGGCAAGCCATCGTATAAAAAGTCAATGCTGTAGGTTGCTCTGGCGAAACCCGCCATATCATCCGCACCGATCATTGAGAGCAACACACCGAAGCCAGCCACTAACAGGCCTTTGATCATATCGTTGCCGGCAAGACTGCTGACGACCGTGATGCCAAGCACGGCAAGTAAAAACATTTCAGCAGGACCAAAGCGCAAAGCAAAAAGCCCTAGCACCGGGGCCAGACCAAAAGCCAATATTGCACCTAACAATGCACCAAAACTTGAGGCGCCAAATGCAATGCCAAGTGCGTAACCAGCACGTCCTTTTTTGGCTAAAGCGTAGCCTTCTATCGTCGATGCTGCATTGCCCGGCGTTCCAGGGATATTCATTAAAATCGCAGGGATAGAGCCCGCCGCCTGAGCTGCAGCGTAGATGGCTGCCATGGAGACGATCGCGACTTCTGGCTTGAGCAACAACGTAAAGGGCAACAGAATAGCCATCAGGTTTGCATCGTTGAAACCGGGGATCGCACCCACGACGAAACCAATTAAAAAGCCGAGAATTAAAAACAATAAAACTTCAAACGTTAGAAGCGCTTGCAGTCCTTGAAGGATTGCTTCAGTGTTGTACATTTCTTTAGATCCCGAAAATTCCACTAGGAATATTGAAGCTTGTTAGCTTTGCAAAGGCATAAAGTAAAAACGTCGTGATCAGTGAGGTCACAAGGACTGCAGGCAGGTTTTTAAGCGAAAAATCAGATTGATAATTTTTCACCACGATCATCGAAGCGAAAATAAAAATGAAATTCGAAATTGAAAATCCAAGTATGTCGAAAGTCAAAAAATAAATCACACCAAGCGCAAAGAAAGCGGTGACTGACTGTTGTCTGAGATAGGCAAGTACGACGGATTTTTTTCGTCCCGTTGACTCGGGTTGGTCTTGGTCTTGGTCTTGAGCTACAACACCTTGGGATAGCTCTTGCTTTTGTTTGCGCTGTTTTTTCAGCGTTTGCCTAACGACAAGGAACAGCATTAAAACGATAAAGATGAGAACAAAGTTAGGCACGCGGGCGGCGACAGCTGGGGCATCTTGAATGTGAAGCCCGAACAACAAGGCTCCGACAACAATCATCAAGGGGACGCCCCAAGCGTCAATTATTTTGGATACTTTCATTTTTATGTGCGCATTAAAAAAGGAAGTTAAGTTACGGTGCGTCATCTGCACCGAGCACTTAACCTCCTTGGGGAATTACATAGACTTGACGTCAGCTTCCATTGAGGCTTTGACAGAATCCAAGAGTTTCAAATAATCAGCTACATAAGTTGTGCATTGGTCAGGCGACATGGCCTCTAAAAATGGCGTCAGATTTTGCTTCTTTGCTTCCGCCTGAAAAGACGGAAGTTTTTGCATATCTGCGACTGCTTTTACAAGTTGCGCATAGTTAGCGGGGCTTTTAGTTTTAGTCTCCGCAGATACACAGATGGCATATGGCTCTGACAGATCGGGCATCTTGAACTTCAATACATCTTTTGCCGGAGGAGCATCCCAGAGGCCTGTGCTTGGATCCTTCGGTGCAAAAATGCAAAGCGCACGCGTCAAACTCAAGACGTTGGTCGCAGACCAATATGGCGCCATACAGCAATCTACCTGTCCGCCCGCCACAGCATTTCTAGCAGGTCCACCACCCTTAAAGGGCACAACCTTCAGTTGAATATTTGCACGTTCGCGTAAAACAACTGTTGCAGCGTGTGCCGCCGACATCGGACTTGAAACAGAGGCGGTGAATGGACGCTTTGATTTTCTCGCCGCATCTAAAAACTCCTCCATTGTTTTGTATGGGGAATCTTTCTTGACCAGAAAAACGTTTGGATCGGTAAAGTAGGAGCCTAGCCAAGCGATTTGCTTTGAGTTGAATTCTTTTGCATTCAACACGTCTAGCCATGCCACGTGTGGAATAGGGGTGATTAACGTTAGGCTTCCGTCACTTGGCCCTTTTTGTAACGCTTTTTGCGCAATCAAAGAACCCGCACCAGGCATGTTTTTGAGTTGAAAGGGATTCGTTTTGAGAATACTGGCTAGGGCCTCCGCCACCAAGCGCGCAGAGCGATCAGTGCCACCGCCAGGGCTAAAGGGAATCAGTGTCTCCATCTGCTTGATAGGATAGTTCGCCATTGCTTGGCGAGGCATCATGCCCATTCCCATTGCAGCTAGACCAGCACTCGCGCCAGCCATCTGAAGAACAAAGTCGCGTCTTGATTTAATTGGTGATGACATTTGCTACCCC
>JBILJA010000240.1:0-2828 GCA_044368775.1 Burkholderiaceae bacterium | reverse complement strand
GTAAAAATTGTGCATCAGCGGAACTTTCGTGATTCACACACAGCACAGCACGCTGCGTCGGTTTGTCAGAGTACCGGCCCTTTTCATCGATATAAAATAACTCCATTCCATCGTGATGGTCGCCTATCCGCCCAGTCCAATCATCACTCTCCATCCCGCGATTCGAATAAGCAGAGACGCTTGACGCCATCGGGTCACCGGTCGCGTGCAAAATCGTATATTTATAACCCTCAGGTAACAAGACATCATCAAGCAAACTTTTGGGAACAGCCTCAAATCCAAGCGTAGGCTGAGCATTGCTCGAGACTGGGGCAGCAAATGCGGACGTCAAGGTCTCAGGAAAAACAGCAAGTAGGCTTAAGCCCAGGCCACCCTTGAGGACATTACGTCGACCTTGACGTAATGCTGCCTGCCCAATGATTGACTGAAAATGCACATTTTGATGTTTTTTACCCATCGCTCAACCCCTGACGTATTAACGAATCATACAAAACCGTAATGTGTGCAGTACACCTCATATAAATGACGTATGAATGACAGCTGACTTCCTGTCATAAATTTTTCATAAAACCGTCATTGAATTGAAACGCACATCTTTGATCATCCTACAAACTTTCGGAGATTGAAAAAGATGCAGATTCAAGTCCATACTCAACAAGACTTGCATGTATATCAGCAAAAACAGAGCACGATATCGAAGAAGCACAAAGGCTAAGACGCCGCGTATTTAGTGAAGAATATGGAGCAAAATTTCTTGACCATGCTTCTGACCTTGATGAAGATCAATATGATAAATGGTGCGATCATTTATTGGTAAGAGATCAGAGCACAAACCGCGTCATCGGGACCTACAGGGTACTGAGACCCGAACAGGCTTGCCTAGCAGGCGGCTATTACTCGGAATCAGAGTTTGATCTCACAGGCTTGCATAAAATCAGACATCAAATGATCGAATTCGGACGCGCTTGCATTGATGAGGAATATCGCAATGGACAAACGCTGATGATGCTTTGGACTGGCTTAGCCAACATTGTCAGGGTCAACAAGTATCAATATGTTTTAGGCTGTGCCAGCGTGAGTTTGCGCGATGACGGTGTCACTGCAGCGACAGTATGGCGAAATGTACGCAGTATGACTGAGCAACATCGCGACCTCACTGTGACGCCCCACTGCCCTTATCCAACAGAGCAGGTGAACTCAGAGCTCCCCGCTCAAATCCCAGCTCTCATTGAGGCATATTTAAAGCTTGGCGTTAAAGTTTGCGGAGAGCCTGCCTGGGATCCGGATTTTAATACTGTGGATTTTCCAATGCTTTTAACTGTTTCTCAGATGAACCATCGTTACAAAAAGCGTCTTGGTTTCGAAGCTGAGAATTAACCACGGGCAATTCAAAGAGCGCTTGGCCCATTTTAATGTGGGCGCCATTGCTGATATCTGGCAGGAGATTGAAACCCGCAGGCGCAAAAACGATCACCGTTGAGCCATGTTCGAACCAACCCAGTTCTTGCCCTTTTGAGCAAGGTAAGTGGCAGTCGATAAATTGTTGCCCCTTGTACCGTCGACTCAATGTAATGTCGAGACCATGAAGGCGAATACTCGCCACCAATATCGCAGCGACAGGAACAAGATAGATGCGATGCTTATCAGAACCGATTTGCATCGAAATCGTCGCTCGTTCATTTTTACAAAATAACTTTTCAATCCTACGCAAAGCAATAGGATTGACATTCCAAGTGTCACCAGAATGGTAGATAACTCGATCAATACTGCCTGAATACGGTGAATGGAAATGGTGATACATCGCCGAGGTTAAGCGTAACGTCACATATGTCCCACCCTCTAAACTCTGAGGATCTATATGCGGCCCCAATAACTCAGAGATCTGATAAGGGAATCCTTTTGCTTGAAAAACCTGACCCTGCTCAATCACGCCGCACTCGCCCACAATGCCATCACATGGGCTCACAAGGATACGATCATCATCGTTAATCGGGCGAGCACCCTCCTTTAACTCTCGAATAAAGCAATCATGAAGGCTATTGAAACGAGATTTCTTAGCCTCCGAAAGATCTAAATCCGTAAAAATTCGCCAAACTGAAATAGAAAGATCACGAATCCATTTTTGCTCAATTTTGCTAAACCATCCCATAAAGACGGTGACAGCATGTCTAGGAATACGGTTCGTCAACAAGAAATTCAAATCTTCGTTTGTAAATATTTTTCTAATAACTTGTGTGAATTTCATCATTTAGTCATGCAGGTTGTTTAAAAAGAACCATCTTGTGTATGGAATTTCAAATATGACTATCTTGCAACTATTTCAATACATAATTGTGACAGTCCTGACTTTATGGCTTATTGCCATCTTGGTTCAGCGACTTCAACTCTCTCTGGCCAAGTCCCCAGGGCTGAATGGACACTTGCGCTGGGCAAAACGGATTTCTGGTTGGATTAAGGGATATTCATACCAAGAAAACGACTGGTTCACCGTCGATGGGGCTCCTGAGCACATTGCCAATAAAAGAAAAAATGCCTTTTATGAATTGTCCTCAACACTAAAAACAAGAAGTCCAAAAACATTGGCCATGACAGCACAGGCAAAACCGCTCCTGTCTGACCTTCAGCTCACCAGTCGCTATCGTGTTCCCTTTCAGTTTCGAGAGGTGATTGAAAAAAATATTGTGATCGGTAGTTTCTACAACCGAACACAGGGTGTTTGGATCACAGACTTGGATCAACAGTCTTATATCGACGTGAGTGGTGCCTATGGCGTCAACTTATTTGGTCAAGATTTTTATAAAGAATGCATCAAAGAGGGCTCTGCAATG
>JBILJA010000020.1:0-25140 GCA_044368775.1 Burkholderiaceae bacterium | reverse complement strand
TCCTGGGCGGCTTCGCGTTTAGAGATACCGACTTCTTCGCGGGCGATCTGGAAGGGCTGAAGCTCAGGTTGTTCGTCGCCTTTCCAGCTGGCGAGCTGCCCACCATTAAACATGACGGTAAAGACGCGTTCTTCAACCTTGCCGCTTCCGGAGCGGTAGTAATAAGGGTAATCCCAGCGGTTGGCGTGCAGCGCGCTGGTCAGTGTTGGGGTGCCAAGGGCGAAGCGCACTTGTTCTCGGGTCATGCCGGGACGAAGGAGGGCGACTTGGTCTTTGGTGATCCAATTTCCTTGCTGAACCCCGACCTTGTAGGGAAATCCCCATTTATTGGGGGAGCAGCCCGAAAGTACGAATAGTCCCACCGCGAGGGCGACCACAGTCAGACCGGAGCGCAAAGGAGAGGTGGTTGAGCTGAGCTTGAACACTGCGAACCTCTAAGGGGAAAGGACTAAAGACGTTATCATAAAGCTTTACAGGGCTGAAGTCTTTACCTTACAGGACAATCCGTGGATCTTGAAAACGATCAGAGTGATCTAAAAAACGTTGGTTTGAAAGCGACGTTTCCGCGTTTGAAGATTTTGGACATTTTTCGAAAGTCAGACGAACGCCACCTCAGCGCCGAAGACGTCTACCGGTCATTGATCGCTGAAAACATCGATATCGGTCTGGCGACTGTTTATCGTGTATTGACGCAATTTGAACAGGCTGGGATCCTTGCGCGAAGTCAATTCGATGGGGGAAAGTCGATTTTCGAGTTGAATGATGGTGATCATCATGATCATTTGATCTGTACGCATTGTGGTTGCGTGACGGAGTTCAATGATGCGGAGATTGAAAAGCGACAACATAAAATCGCCCGAGACAATGGCTTTACGCTGGAAAGCCATGACATGGTTTTGTATGGAGTATGCAAGAACTGCAGTACCTAACGCGAAACAGGTTGCGCTAAGCGTCTAGGAGCTCTTGAGCGTGTTTGCGAGTCGTTGGGGTGATTTTGATCCCGCCCAACATTCTGGCGACCTCTTCGATGCGCGCATGGGCGTCAAGTTTCGAAATCGAGGATTCGGTCACGCCTTTACTTTGTTGTTTGCTGACTTGGAAATGGTGTTGGCCGCGAGCGGCGACCTGAGGCAAGTGTGTCACGCAAAGCACTTGGTGGCGCAGTCCTAGCTCGCGCAACAAGTTGCCAACGACTTCGGCTACGGCACCCCCAATCCCACTATCGACTTCGTCAAAAATCAGTGTGGGAACGCGTGCGGCACGACTTGCGATGACAGAAAGAGCGAGAGAAATGCGCGCGAGTTCGCCACCCGAGGCGACCTTGGCAAGAGGTTTGGGGGGTGTTCCGGCATGGCCCGCGACCAAAAATTCAACGATATCTTGTCCCTGAGCGGAGTCTGGCCCTTCAGAGACCGTGATGCTGAACAGTCCACCTTCCATGGCGAGTGTTTGCATGGCTTGGGTGACTTGTTTGCCAAGATCAATGGCAGCCTTGCGACGCGCGCTAGACAGAGCGCTCGCATGTTTTTGATACTCGCTGTTGAGCGCAGCAGCGGTGGCGCGCAATGTTTCAATATCGGCTGAGGCACTCAAGGCTTCGTGTTCGCTGCGCAGGGATGCGTGGAACGCAAAGAGCTTTTCAGGTTCAGTTTTAAATTTGCGCGCGAGGTCAAAAATTTGACCCATGCGCTCGTTCACAACCGCTAGGCGTTCGGGGTCGAGTTCGACGCGGGATAGATACGCATTCAGATCAGAAACGGCCTCGCTGATAGAAATTTGGGCCGATTCGAGTGATTCGTGAACAGACGCGAGCGAAGGATCGTGCCGCAATAATTGGGATATCTTTTGCAACGCAGTGACGACTTGATGATGGGCCGAGTCATCGTTTTCGTCCAGGCAACCCAAGGCGAGCGCAGCACCGTCGAGCAAGGACTGTGCGTTCGCTAGACGCGTTTGTTCTGTCGACACCTCTTCCCACTCGCGTTGACCCAGCGCGAGGCGATCGAGTTCGGCAAGCTGCCATTCAAGTCGTTCACGGTTAGCAAGGAGGGCACTGGCGTCTTGTTCGGAGAGAGAAAGTTGTCGCTCGACCTTTCGCCACGCTTTCCATGCTTGCGCGACGTGTTGGCGCAAAGGTTGGTGGGCACCATGGGCGTCAACCATATCCCGTTGGTTTTCCGATCGAAGCAAGCTCTGGTGCGCATGTTGTCCATGAATATCAACGAGATGCTCGCCTACCTCACGCAGCTGGGCGATGGTCACGGCTGAACCGTTGATATAGCCTCGACTGCGCCCTTGTGCATCAACCACGCGCCGCAGGATCAGCGCATCCTCGCCACTGAGGTCGTGTTCGGAAAGCCACTGGGTCAGGGCGGGTGGGGCGTCAAAGACCGCGCTGATTTCGGCACGCGCAGCACCTGTGCGCAGCACAGAAGAGTCGGCGCGTTCGCCTAAGGTCAACGCGAGCGCGTCGATCAGAATAGATTTACCTGCACCGGTTTCACCAGAAAACACCGTAAAACCATGTTCGAAGCTGATTTCGGCTTCGGTCACGATCACAAAGTCACGAATGTGCAGCGCGCGCAGCATTCGTTATTCTCCGCCGTGACCAGACTGGGGCAGTCGATTCCAGTCAAGTTTGCGGCGCAAGGTTGAAAAGAAGCTGTAGCCGGTCGGGTGCAAAAAACGAATCGTATGCGGTGCTCGGCGCACGACGATACGATCGCCTGCGGTCAGGTCAGACCACGTCTGCATGTCAAAGTGGACGCTGGCACCAAGCTCGACACGGCTCATCGAACTAAGTGTCATATTGAGGACACTGTCGGCGGGAATCACGATTGGACGGTTTGAGAGTGTCTGCGGTGCCACTGGAACCAGCAGCATGGCGCTCACGGAAGGATGTAGAATCGGACCTGCCGCGGACAGGGCATAGGCGGTCGATCCCGTTGGGGTCGCGACGATCAAGCCGTCCGCACGCTGGGTGTACATAAAGGTGTCGTTGACCTCGACACGGACTTCGATCATGCCGCCACGGCCGGCGCGATTCAGTACTACGTCGTTCAGGGCGGTGGCGGCGTACATTTCTTCTTGGCCGCGCCACACAGTCGCGCTCAACAGCATGCGCTCTTCGGTGTCGAAGCGGCCCTGTAACAAATCAGTCAGTGCGGCGTCCGCGTCGTGCACGGGAATGTCAGTAATAAAACCTAATCTGCCGTGGTTGATCCCCACGACAGGCACTGAAAAAGGGGCGAGATGCCGCGCTGCACCGAGCATGGTGCCATCGCCACCCATGACAATCGCGAGGTCCGCGTTTTTGCCAATGCTGGCAAAGTCTGCAGTAGGATATTCGGATACGCCCGTATGACGGGCTGTTTCGGCTTCGATGAGAACTTGCCGGCCCGCTTGGGTCAATAAGGTAGCGAGCGCGCGCAAAGGCGCATGCAAGCCTGAATCTTGGTAGCGACCCACTAAGGCGATGATGGGAAAATGCATGCAAAGCTCATTCGACGAAAAACGATTCGATTATAAAGGCGGGGAAGGTAAAATAGGGTAATGATGGATGATCGTGCGCGCGCGCTACTAAAAGCCCTGATTGAACGCTACATTGATGACGGCCAGCCCGTCGGCTCTCGTACGCTCTCAAAATTGTTCGATCTGTCGCCCGCCACGATTCGCAATGTCATGGCCGATCTCGAGGAGTTGGGACTGATTCATAGCCCCCACACCTCTGCGGGGCGCGTACCGACCCCCAAAGGCTATCGCCTGTTTGTCGATACGATGTTGACGGCCAAGCCTTTTGAGCTGGCCTCGACTTCCAATGTGCGGGATTTGCAGTCCGCCTCGGACCCTTCGCGCGCGGTGAATGCCGCGGCCTTGATGTTATCTAATTTGACGCAATTCGCCGGCGTGGTGTTATCCCCCAGGCGCGCTCAGGTTTTTCGTCAGATCGAATTCATCCGTCTCTCAGAAAAGCGTATTCTCCTTATCATTGTCACGCCGGATGGCGATGTGCAAAATCGTATTTTGCTCACGCCTCGGGATTACAGTAGTACTGCGCTGATCGAGGCCGCTAATTTTTTCAACCACAATTTCGCCGGCAAGTCTTTCGCCGAGGTCAGGCTGACCCTTTCCCAGGACCTGGCCCGACTCCAAGAGGACATGTCACGCTTGATGCAAGCCGCCGTCGAGGCGGGTGCGCAGGCCGCCGATGAGGTTGAAACGATGGTGATCTCCGGGGAGCGCAGACTTCTGGATGTCAATGAGCTGGCTTCCGATATGGATCGTTTACGAAAGACTTTTTCTATGTTTGAGAAAAAAACCGACTTGATGCAGCTTCTCGAGGTTTCAAGCCGCGCCCAAGGCGTACAGATCTACATTGGGGGAGACTCCGAGCTCGTTCCGACGGCCGACCTATCCGTGATCACGGCCCCTTACAGTATCGATGGTCATGTCATCGGGACCTTGGGTGTCATCGGCCCAACGCGGATGGCTTACGAACGCGTGATCCCCATCGTTGATATTACGGCGCGCTTGCTTTCCAACGCGCTGAGCCACAACTCTTCTGAGCGTTCCTGATATGCGATTTTGGCCCGAACCCAAGCGCGCTGCCGCGCCTGCCCCACGTTTTTTGCCTTGGCCAAAGCCTTTCACCACGGCCCGGGTAGGTGTTTTGTTAGTCAATTTAGGCACGCCTGACGCCCCCACGGCACCTGCGATCAAGCGCTATTTGCGTGAGTTTCTCTCTGACCCCCGCGTCATCGAAATTCCCAAGCTCTTGTGGTGGCCGATTTTGAATGGCCCGATTTTGTTAGCGCGTCCACGCAAATTAGCGCCCCGCTATCAAAGCATCTGGATGGAGGAAGGTTCTCCGCTTTTGGTGTATACCCAGCGACAGACCGTGGGCTTGCGTAGGATTTTTGCTGAGCGCGGCCTCGACGTTGAGGTTGAGACCGGCATGCGCTATGGCAATCCCTCGATCAAAAGCGCGATGATGTCTTTACGCGATCGGGGTTGCGAACATATTTTGGTCGTTCCCTTGTATCCGCAATACGCCTCCAGTACGACTGCGACAGTCGTGGATGCGGTCACGCAGGTCGCGGCTCGTTTGCGGGACCAACCGGCGATGCGCTTTATCAAACGTTTTCCTACGCACCCCTCGTTTATCAAGCCTCTTGGCGACAAAATCGCCGCATATTGGGCTCAGCATGGCCGTCCGCAAAAGCTCTTGATGAGTTTTCACGGGTTGCCGCAACAATGCGTGAACATGGGCGACCCCTATTGCAAAGACTCTTACGAGACCGCGCGCGCGCTTGCCGCCCATTTGGGGTTAACTGACGATCAGTATTTGGTGACATTTCAAAGCCGTTTTGGGCCTGCCAAGTGGTTGGAGCCCTACACGGAGCCTACGGTCGAGCGACTGGCCAAAGAGGGAATCACCGACATCGATGTGGTATGCCCGGGCTTTTTGGCGGACTGTTTAGAGACGCTTGAGGAAATTTCGATCGAAGTCGGTGAAACCTTTAAACATGCCGGCGGAAAGCAGTTTCGTTACATTTCTGCTTTAAACGACGATCCAGCTTGGTTGACTGGACTGGCCGATATGGTTCAAGAACACCTCCAAGGTTGGCCGATCCGATCAGAGTGAGCGATATTTTTCATTTTTTCTCTTGAATCTTGGGGTTTTGGCCCCAAATGCATGATTAATGATGCATTTTCTGGAGAAGTTTAATGACGGCTCATCAAGGTTCGGCAGATTCCAAGTCCGACGCAGCCCCCAAAGACGCCCCGACCTCAAGCGCCGACGCCCAGCAGGCTGAGGGTGTTGAGCAACTCGATCCTATCACCCGTCTCGAAGCCGACTTGGCTGCGGCGTTGGTCCAGGTTGCGGAGCACAAGGATCAGGTCCTACGTGCGCACGCTGAAATGGAAAATGTGCGTCGACGCGCCCAAGACGAGGTTTCCAAGGCGCGCAAGTTTGGTATTGAGTCCTTTGCCGAGAGCATGGTGCCTGTCAAAGACAGTCTTGAAGCCGCCTTGTCTCAGTCCGACCAGACTCAGGAAGACTTGCGCTCCGGTATTGAAATGACCCTCAAACAGTTAGTGAGTGGTTTTGAGCGCAATCATCTCAAGGAAATCGCCCCGGCACCCGGCACTAAATTTGACCCACACCAACATCAGGCCATCGCGACGGTTCCGGCCGAACAAGAAGCCAATACAGTGGTGTTGACCTTGCAAAAAGGCTATCTGATCGCAGATCGCGTGCTCAGACCTGCCTTGGTGACGGTCGCAGCCTAAACGTACTCAACATATTCGGGATGAAAGCAGTTGTTTTGGGCTTGAAATCAATGATTTGGGCCCCATCTATTTCTCATCCAAGTATTTCATCTCATTCTGATTTTTTAAAGGATCTTCACCATGGGTAAGATTATCGGTATCGACCTTGGCACCACCAATAGCTGCGTGGCTGTCATGGATGGCAATCAGGTCAAAATCCTGGAAAACGCCGAAGGCGCCCGCACGACCCCCTCGATCGTCGCCTACATGGAAGACGGCGAGACTCTGGTAGGTGCGCCTGCCAAGCGCCAGGCTGTGACGAATCCAACCAATACCCTTTACGCAGTCAAGCGTCTGATCGGTCGCAAGTTTTCCGAAGACGCTGTGCAAAAAGACATCCATCTGATGCCTTACAAAATTGTCAAAGCGGATAATGGCGACGCTTGGGTCGAAGCACAAAACAAAAAGCTCGCACCTTCACAGGTCGCGGCCGATGTGCTGCGCAAAATGAAAAAGACCGCTGAGGACTTCCTTGGCGAAGAAGTGACGGAGGCCGTCATCACGGTTCCTGCTTACTTCAATGACAGCCAGCGCCAAGCCACTAAAGATGCAGGCCGTATTGCGGGTTTGGACGTCAAGCGCATCATCAACGAGCCAACCGCCGCCGCTTTGGCTTTCGGTATGGACAAGATGGAAAAAGGCGATCGCAAGATCGCGGTCTATGACTTGGGTGGCGGTACGTTCGATATTTCGATTATCGAAATCGCCGATGTCGATGGTGAAAAGCAGTTCGAGGTCTTGTCGACCAACGGCGACACCTTCTTGGGTGGCGAGGACTTTGACCAGCGCATCATCGAATATGTGATTGGCGAGTTCAAGAAAGAGCAGGGCGTGGACCTCTCCAAAGACGTGCTCGCCTTGCAGCGCCTGAAAGAAGCGGCTGAAAAGGCGAAGATTGAGTTGTCTTCTAGCCAGCAGACTGAAATCAACTTACCTTACATCACTGCTGATGCTTCAGGTCCTAAGCACTTAAACCTGAAAATGACGCGCGCCAAGCTTGAGTCGTTGGTGGAGGAGCTGATCGCTCGCACCATCGAGCCTTGCCGTATCGCCATCAAAGACGCAGGCGTCAAAGTCAGCGATATTGATGACGTGATTTTGGTCGGCGGTATGACGCGTATGCCCAAGGTGCAGGAAAAGGTCAAAGAGTTCTTTGGTCGCGAGCCACGCAAAGACGTCAACCCCGACGAAGCTGTCGCTGCAGGTGCGGCGATTCAGGGCTCGGTGTTGTCGGGTGACCGCAAGGACGTGTTGTTGTTGGACGTGACACCGTTGTCACTGGGTATTGAAACGCTCGGTGGCGTGATGACCAAGATGATCACAAAGAACACGACTATTCCAACCCGTCACTCACAGGTGTTTTCGACAGCGGACGACAATCAGCCTGCCGTGACCATCAAGGTATTCCAGGGTGAGCGCGAAATCGCAGCCGGCAACAAGACATTGGGCGAGTTCAATCTTGAGGGCATTCCACCTGCTTCACGTGGCACACCTCAGATCGAAGTGACCTTTGATATCGACGCAAACGGTATTGTGCACGTATCTGCCAAAGACAAGGGCACAGGCAAGGAAAACAAGATCACGATTCAGGCAAACTCAGGTCTGACCGAAGACGAGATCCAGCGCATGGTGAAAGATGCTGAGGCGAATGCCGAGGAAGATCACCGTATGGCTGAGTTGGCGATGGCACGTAATAGTGCGGATGCTTTAGTCCATGCCACGCGTAAATCCTTGACTGAGTATGGTGACAAACTCGCAGCAGAGGAAAAGACTGCCATCGAAGCGGCCATCACTGAGGTCGAAGAGGCGTTAAAGAACGGTGCCGACAAAGCGGCGATTGACACTAAAGTCGAAGCCTTGTCAGCGGCGTCACAGAAACTCGGTGAAAAGATGTATGCCGATGCCCAGGCCGCTCAGGCTGCGGCACAAGGTGGCGCAGGTGCAGAGGGAGGTGCCAAGCCGGCCGATGACAACGTCGTCGATGCTGAGTTCAAAGAAGTCAAGCGCGATCAAAAGTGATTGCCTAGCCTTCAATTCGATCCGCCCGGGACTCTTTTAGAGCATCCCGGGCGCATTTTTTTGCCTTACTTCATTCTGTTTGACTTAAAGAGCCTGAGATCATGGCAAAACGTGACTTTTATGAAATCCTTGGTGTAGCTAAAAACGCCTCGGATGATGAGCTTAAAAAAGCCTACCGCAAGCTGGCGATGAAATACCATCCGGATCGCAATCCGGATAGCAAAGAAGCCGAAGAAAAATTTAAGCAGGCGAAAGAAGCCTACGAAATTTTGACTGACAGCAACAAGCGTGCAGCTTACGATCGCTACGGGCACGCGGGTGTCGATCCCAATGCGGCAGGCATGGGCGGTGCAGGCGGGGCGGGTTTTGGTGATTCTTTTGGCGATATCTTTGGCGAGATTTTCGGTGCGGGGCGTCGCGGCGGTGGCGGCGGGCCTCAGGTCTATCGCGGTGCCGACCTCAAGTACGCCATGGAAATCACTCTTGAGCAGGCGGCCAATGGTTTCGATACCGAAATCCGAGTGCCGAGCTGGGAAAATTGCGAGGTCTGCAAAGGCAGTGGTGCCAAACCCGGCACGACCCCCAAGACGTGCCGCACTTGCGGTGGCTCGGGGGCGGTTCGCATGCAGCAAGGTTTTTTCAGCGTGCAGCAGACATGTCCGACATGTCATGGCAGTGGCAAAGAGATTACCGATCCTTGTGTACCTTGCGATGGCGTCGGACGAATTCGCCGCAACAAGACTCTGCAAGTCAAGATTCCTGCGGGCATTGACGATGGGATGCGTATTCGCTCCTCTGGTAATGGTGAGCCAGGGATCAATGGCGGACCATCGGGTGACTTGTTTGTGGAAATCCACATCAAGGAACACAAGATTTTTCAGCGAGAAAATGATGACTTGCATTGCGAGCTCACCATTCCGTTTACGAGCGCTGCGCTTGGCGGTGACATTCATGTGCCGACCTTGAATGGCAAGGCTGAGATCACGATTCCCGAAGGCACACAGTCTGGTAAAACATTCAGACTGCGTGGCAAAGGCATCAAGGGTGTTCGGGGTGCATACCCTGGAGATTTGTACTGCCATGTCGTGGTGGAAACCCCCGTCAAGTTGACTGACGCGCAGAAAGCAATCCTACGCCAATTTGAGGCTTCGCTTGGTGAGGGTGGCGAGCGTCACTCGCCTCAGAGCAAGTCCTGGACGGATCGCGTCAAGGACTTTTTCTCCTGATTATTTTTTCTTTTCAAAATCTCCTGCGGCGACGCTACTAAACGCCGCAGGTTTTAGATATTTACGAACCACCGCATTGACTTGTTCTGCGGTGAGTTTGGCCATCTTTTGATCTAGTTCAGCCGCCCAGGCAAAGCTACGTCCGGTATCGAGATAGTTGATCCATGCGCCTGTTAGGCCACTATCTTGAGCACGCGCGAGCTTACGATAGTTGAGCAAGGCCTTGATGCCGTCTTGAACTTCAGCCTCGCCAAAACCTTCTTTTATGACGCGCTCAAACTCTTCGCGAATCGCTGCTTCGACTTTGGTTCGGTTTTCGGGTGAAAAGATCGCATACACACCCCATGATCCCGTAGGTTCAAACGCCGAAACATTCAAACGCGTGCGAACGTTATAGGACAGGCCTTCTTTTTCTCGCACACGCATCCATAATCTGGAGGTCTCAGAAGTACCGAGCAAGAAGTTGGCGAGAGACAATGCGGCAAAATCTGGATCGGTATCCTGCATCTTGAGCGGCATCGCAGCCGTATAAAACGCGTTGGCTTTATCCGGTGTCAGTGCTTGCATTTGTACAGGCTTGATGTCGCGGTAGGGATTAGGTAGGCGCGTGTAGGAGGCACCGGCGGCCCATTGATTCAGCGCTTGGGTGAGGGTGCTCTCCATTGAGGCAGGGTCAAAACTGCCAACAGCAGCAGCCGAGACCTGCGCTGCACCGTAGAAATTCTTGTGGAAAGTCACGAGCAGGTCACGCTTGAGTTCGGTTACTGAGGCGATTGATTCCTCGAAGCTCGGTTGATAGCGAATATCATCTTTAGACCAAGGGTTGTCATGACGCGAGAGCATCCGTGACGCAATCGACGTAGGCTCTGTCATTGCGCTTTTGAGCGAGGTCAGCACTTTGCCTTTGTACTCATCGACCTCGGCTTGTGGAAAGTTCGCTTGGCGCACAACGTCCAGGACAAAGCGCACCAATGGGTCAATGTTCGCCCGAGTAGTCGATAAACTGATATTGACGGTCGTGCCAGAGCCTGAAACGCTAACTTGACCACCTAAGGCATCGATTCGGTCTTTGATTTGCTGGCGGGTCAGCGTTGCAGTGCCACTGAGCAATAGATCCGGCGTCGCGATAGAGGCAATGCGTTGGCCCTTTAGTGTTTCCACGTCGCCGAAATGCAACTGAATCACAGTTTGCACGCGTTCGCCTCTGGACTCTTTCGGCAGAAGCGCTAAACGAAGTGTTCCGTTCGAAAGTGTGACGGTTTTGCGCTGCGTGCGCTTGTCGATATTGCTTGGGTCCGGATCAAACGCTTCGGCTTGTTTGAGTTGCGCATCGCCAACGTAATCTTTGAGTTCGGCCGAGAGGTCAGGTTTGCTAAAAGCAGGGGCGCGTATGGGCTTTTCAGTGGGGATGTATTGACCCTCGGTACGATTCGATTGCGTCAGGTACTGAGCCGCGGCTTGTTGCACTTGGGCGAGAGTGACTGCGCGAATGCGATCTCGCGACAGGAACCATAGACGCCAATCGCCGACGGCGATGGCTTCAGAAAGTCCCGAGCTGACTTTTTGCGCATCACTAAACATCTGATCCCAGGATTTGAGCCATTGATTGCGCACGCGATCGAGTTCTTCTTGGGTAAACGGATGCTGGGCGATAGACTCGAGGGTGCTTGTCAGTGTTTTGAGCGATGCGGCTTGATCCATGCCGGGCTGCAGGCTTGCACCAAACATCACGGTACCAGGAGCGGTACGATCCATCGTAAAGCCAAAAACGCTTGCGGCTTGTTTTTGAGGCACCATGGCTTTGTATAGACGACCTGACGGTGTATCGGCCAACATCATGCTGGCCAGATCAATCGCAGCAAAGTCTTTATGGGCGGCAGAAGGTATGTGGTACATCGCCGCGACTAAAGGCGCGCCTCCCACGCGTCGTAAAAGGACGCTGCGCTCACCGTCTTGAACGGGATCCACGGTGTATTCGGGGGGTAAGGTGCGGCTAGGGCGCGGGATGTTGCCAAACGACTTGACGACATCGGCCAGAACCGTAGCGGTCTCAAACTTGCCCGTCACGATCAGCACGGCGTTATCGGGCTGATAATGCGTTTTATAAAAGGCGCGCAGCTGAGAGATATCAACGTTTTCAACGTCAGTGCGGGCGCCAATGGTTGATTTCCCATAGTTATGCCATTGGTAGGCGATGCTGAGCATTTTTTGCATCAAGATACGGAAGGGGTTGTTTTCACCGCTCTCCATTTCATTGCGGACAACGGTCATTTCTGTATCCAGATCTTCGCGCTTGATCGAGGCGTTGATCATGGCATCGGCTTGCCAGTTCAGGTACCAGGCCAAGGTGTCCGGATTGGCCGCGAAGCTCGCGTAATAGTTGGTGCGGTCTACAGTGGTCGTGCCGTTGGCCTGCAGACCTCGCTTAGAAAACTCCCCAAGCGCATTGGGCATGGTCGGTGTCCCTTTGAAGAGCATGTGCTCTAACAGGTGTGCCATGCCCGTTTCGCCATAGTTTTCATGACGCGAACCCACCAGATACGTCATATTGACAGTCGTGGTGGGTTTGGATTCGTCGGGCGCGAGCAAAATACGCAAACCATTCGTATCGAGTCGGTACTCGGTAATACCTTCGACACTTGTGACTTTGGTGATCCCTGCGGGAATGGCAGCGGCCATTGAATGACTTCCAATAAAGGCGAATGCGACACCGATAAAGGTGCGCTTCAGGGCATCAGTGAACAGAGGCATGCGAGAGTCCTGAAAGAAACAACGAACCATTTGGAGCGCGGGCGCCCGAAATGGTTCACTTTTGACAGATTACTTGGAGAGTAGGCGCATCGCTTGCTCGATGCCGGCGACGGTCACTGGGAACATTTTGTTTTGGACAATATTGCGGATGATCGAGATGGATTGACGGTATTGCCAAGAAGCTTGTGGCTCGGGGTTGAGCCAGACCGCCTTGGGCCAGGCATTGACCATGCGCTGTAGCCATTCTGCGCCGGGTTCTTTGTTGTAATGTTCGACAGAGCCTCCAGGTTGCAAAATCTCATACGGGCTCATGGTGGCGTCGCCGACAAAGATCAGTCGCCAGTCAGCGTTGAATTTGCGCAGCACATCCCACGTTTCAAAGCGTTCCATCTGCCGACGTCGGTTGGACTTCCACAGATGCTCGTAGGGGCAGTTATGAAAATAATACACCTCAAGGTTTCTAAATTCGCTGCTCGCGGCGGAAAATAACTCCTCGACGCGTGAGATGTGATCATCCATGCTGCCACCCACATCGAGCAGCATGAGGACTTTGACGTTGTTGTGTCGCTCCGGGACCATTTTGATGTCGAGATAGCCCGCATTGCGAGCGGTGCTTGTAATGGTGTCGCCCAGGTCGAGTTCGAAATCGGAGCCTTCGCGGGCAAAGCGTCTGAGCCGTCTCAGGGCAACCTTGAAGTTGCGCGTGCCGAGTTCGATTGAGTCGTCGTAGTCTTTAAAGTTGCGCTCATCCCAGACCTTGACGGCGGAGCGGCTGCCGCCCGCGCCTCCGACGCGAATACCCTCGGGGTGCGAGCCGCTATTACCAAAAGGCGAGGTGCCTCCGGTGCCGATCCATTTGTTGCCGCCTTGGTGGCGCCCCTTTTGCTCTTCAAGACGTTCTTTGAACATTTCCATGAGCTTGTCCCAGCCGTGTTTCTCAAGCTCGGCTTTTTGCTCGGGTGTGAGGCGTTTTTCAAGTTCGGCGACTAACCAGTCCAACGGGATTTTTTTGCCGGCGGGCAGCTTTTGCTCAAGGCTACGGTAGTAGCTGGCAAAAGCCCGATCAAAGCGGTCAAACAGCGTTTCGTCCTTGATCAGCGTCGTGCGTGCGAGGTAGTAAAAATCCTCGAGCGTAGGCGGCATGATCGGGCTCGACAATGCTTGGAGCAGTGTCAAATACTCCTTGACCGAGACGAGGAGCTTTTGCGAGCGCAGGTGATAAAAGAAGTCAACAAGCATGGCGATTGAGTTGATAGTTCAGATGCGCGCGAATCTCGGGCCACTCGCCCGCGGTCACGCTATACATGACAGTGTCTCTGACGGTGCCATCGCGACGCAGCGCATGGTGTCGGATCACGCCGTCGCGTTTGGCGCCAAGCCGTTCAATTGCGCGCTGTGAAGCAAGATTAAAGTTATCGGTGCGCCAGCCTACCACTGCGGCGCCGAGCGCTTCAAAAGCATGCTCAAGCAAGAGCAGCTTACACGCAGTGTTGACATGACTACGCTGGTGACTCTTGGCGTACCAGGTGTAACCGATCTCCAGACGCGCGACTGCAGCAATGATGTCGTGATAACGCGTGGTACCAATGATTTCTTGTGTGCCTTCGTGAATCACCACGAAGGGCACCATATGTCCCGCCGTATAGCCATCGAGCGCAGTCTGAATGTAGCCGGCTGTTTGGTCGGGCTCCGGCACCGAGGTGATACGAAGCTTCCACAACTCACCATCACGGGCGGCGCGGGTGAGTGCCTCCGCATGATCAAGAGACAGGGGCTCAAGCCGTACGCCGTGCCCTGCCAGCTTGCAGGGCTGTGGTGTTTGAGTAAAGCCTTGATTCGTCGCCATTTAAGATCCTGAAGGGCGACGCGCGCTGCGGGTCACCGCGGCGAGTCGCTCCAGAAGTTGTAGGTCTTGTTCGTTTTTCAAAAGTGCCCCGGCCATCATCGGGATCGAGGTGGCCGCGTGTGCGTCAATTTGCTCAGCGGTAGCGTCTTCGGCGATCAAGAGACGCAACCAGTCAAGAAACTCAGAGGTGGAAGGTTTCTTTTTTAAACCAGGCGCTTCACGCAGGGCAAAGAAGGTGTCGAGGGCGGCTCGTAAAACATCAGCATGCAGATTGGCGAAATGGACGTCGACGATACTGCGTAAGGTCTCGCGATCTGGAAAACGAATGTAATGAAAGAAGCAGCGTCGCAAAAACGCATCAGGCAGATCTTTCTCATTGTTCGAGGTGATGATCACGAGCGGACGATGGAGAGCCTTGACCGTCGCGCGCGTCTCGTAGACGTGAAACTCCATTTGATCGAGTTCGCGCAGCAAATCGTTTGGAAACTCAATGTCTGCTTTATCGATTTCATCAATCAGTAGAACAACGGGTTCGGGAGACTCAAAAGCCTGCCAAAGCACACCCTGCATAATGTAATTGCGGATGTCTTTGACTTTTTCATCGCCAAGCTGGGAGTCCCGCAAGCGTGAGACCGCATCATATTCGTACAGACCTTGATGTGCTTTGGTCGTGGATTTGATGTGCCACTGAAGTAGAGGACGCCCTAGGGCTTTGGCGACCTCTTCGGCCAACATGGTTTTACCGGTGCCGGGCTCGCCCTTGATGAGCAAGGGTCGTTGGAGCGTGAGGGCGGCGTTGACGGCTAGTTTCAGATCATCCGTGGCGACATAGCGCTCGGTGCCGTCAAAGCGTGAGGATTGTGCTGGAGAAGGGTTCTGCGAAGTCATTATTTGCCAAAATGAAAGAGGTCGGGGTCAGTGGATGTGGATGTGAAGTCTATTTTTCTCAATTATCGTACAATCCTAACGTTTTGCGGCCGGGAGTCGATCCCGGGATTTTTCCCTGCCAGACCAAGAGTCCATTATGAAGTTTCCGAACAATGTGCAGTCTCTGTTTATTGGCGCGATGACAACGCGTTCCTCGATCGCCTCTTTGGCGCTCGCAGCTTCCTGTGCCATGGCGACCCCTGTGCTTGCTGCAGATCCGCCAAAAGGCAATATCGAAGCCGCCAAGGCCAAGGTATCAATGTGTATCGGTTGCCACGGGATTCCCGGCTATCGCGCCAGCTTCCCCGAGGTCTACAGAGTG
The DNA here is from genome assembly GCA_044368775.1 of Burkholderiaceae bacterium. Classification (GTDB taxonomy): domain Bacteria; phylum Pseudomonadota; class Gammaproteobacteria; order Burkholderiales; family Burkholderiaceae_B; genus Zwartia. The sequence continues at coordinate 9,716 of JBILJA010000020.1, read as the reverse complement.
CCCAAGATCGCGGGTCAGAGCGACAAATACATCCAAGTGGCTTTGCGGGCCTATGCCTCTGGAGAGCGTACCCATCCCTCGATGAATGCGATTTCCAAGAGCCTTTCAGATCAAGATATTGCTGATCTGGCTGCTTACTACGCAAACCTTAAATAACCAGGGGCTGATATGAAACACTTCTCGATCGCCCTTGCTGGGGCTGTTCTTCTGGGTTCTGCCAGTTTGAGCCACGCTGCGGATTTAGCCGCTGGTAAAGCTGTCTGGGACAAACTTAACTGCGCTTCCTGCCATGGCGCGGACGCCGTTAAGTCGATTGATCCATCCTACCCAATTTTGGCGGGTCAATACGCTGACTTTTTGGTCCATGCCTTAAAGGCCTATCAGCGCGGTGCCTCTGGTGCTCCTGCCACAGCCAACGTTCGCAAAAACGCCATCATGGGCGCGTTCGCCAAGCAGTTGTCCCCGCAGGACATCAAAAATGTCTCAGCATGGCTGGCCGCCCAGCCGGGTCCTTTGCTCGTCAAATAGTCGGCTTTGGACGCTCCTGACAAAAGGGTCAGTCTTTACTGACCCTTTGTTTTATGAGGTCGATGTAGGCATCACTGTCCAAGTCGGTGCCCAAGCGTTGTGATTCCCAGACGACTTGACCCAAACACTCCATGATTTCATGCGCTGCATGATGCGGATCAGTGCGTGAAGCCAGCCGATCAAAGGCTTGTCGAATGCCCCTGGGGTGGTCAATAGACAGCTGTTCGGCGATCGCCAAGTGCATGGAGAGATGCAAAAAAGGATTAGTTTTGCCTTCTTCGACGTTGAAGTCACGCGCCATCGAGTCGGGTTGTACAAGCACTTCGTGGTATTCGGGGTGCTGTTCGATCCAACTCAAGGCAATGTCTTCCAGGGGGGTCAGAACCTGCTTTGCTTTGTGTTTGGTCCAAGTGTCGATGAAAAACTGACGAACCTGATCTCGTGAGGGATTGAACATAAAGGGTGCTTAAAACCTCTGGTGATAAAAGAAAGTGTGACTTTTAGCCCCTAACTAGGGCATTCCCTGATGCGTCAGGCGAGTCCGTGGTGCAGAATCGGATTCATGCAGGTGAGGGGACAAAGCTCAAAAAGGGCATGCCAGCATTAACGGCATTATAAAAAAGAAAGACGCACAACGGCTGGCACTTAAGGTGTCGGCCGTTGTCGCATACGGCTACGCCATCAGTTCTCTTGCTTTTTAAACCTATGAATTCGATACCCGACAAAGGTAAAACACCACGATATTGGCGCAATAACTTGCGTCTGATCTGCATTTTGCTTGCGATCTGGGCAATTGTCACCTTTGTCCCTGCTTATTACGCCGAGTCGCTGAATGCGCTGAGGATTTTTGGTTGGCCTTTTCCTTTTTGGGTGGCTGCATTTGGCGCGCCGACGGCCTTTTTATTGATTGTGGGCGCGTATGCCTGGCGCATGGAGAGAGAAGACCAGCGGCGCAGACTGGAATGTGAGTGTGAGTCTCTCCGTGACAAACCCTAAACAACGCAGCTTTGGCGCGCAACTCTTTCGAGGCTATGCCGCGTATACGGTTGGCTTTATCGCGCTGGTGTTGTTGTTGGCGATGCTCGAGATTGCAGGCTTGGAGCGGCAATGGATTGGTTATGCCTTTTTGTTGTCTACGGTGGCGCTCTATGCCGGGATCGGCATTATGTGCCGTACCTCCGATCCTGTGGAGTATTACGTCGCGGGGCGCCGCGTTCCCGCGGTCTTCAACGGGATGGCGACAGCTGCGGACTGGATGTCGGTCGCTTCTTTTATCGGTCTCGCAGGCACGCTTTACTTGTCGGGCTACAACGGCCTGGCCTATATTTTGGGCTGGACGGGCGGATATGTTTTGGTCGCGCTTTTTTTGGCGCCTTATTTGCGTAAATTTGGTGGATACACCATCCCCGAGTTTTTAGGCGCACGCTTTCATGGCAATTCACCGAGATTGGTCGGGGTGATGTGTGCGGTCTTGTGCTCCTTTACTTATCTGGTGGCCCAAATTTACGGCGTCGGTATTATCACGACTCGAATGACCGGTATTTCATTTGAGCTTGGGATTTTTATTGGCTTGGGCGGCGTACTGGTGTGCTCGTTTCTGGGTGGCATGCGCGCTGTCACATGGACGCAAGTGGGGCAGTACATCATCCTTGTGATCGCCTACCTCGTGCCGGTGGTTTGGCTTGCGGTCAAGCAAACAGGCGATCCTGTTCCTCAACTTGCGGCGAGTTCGGTTCTCACACAGGTGATTGAACATGAACGTCTGTTGAGTCGGGATGATGCGGAATTGGAAGTGCGTAACATTTGGCAAAGCCGCGCAGATCTCATGCAGTCCAGAATTTCCAAGCTCCCCGATTCTTGGGAAACTGAAAAACAACAACTGAGTGTGAAATTGCTCCGTGCGCGCGCCATCGATGCGCCGATGGTCGAAATACGCTCTCTCGAGAGAGCGTTCGCAGCCTATCCAAAGTCTGTGGAGGCGGCAAGAACCGCCTGGTCTAAAGCGCGAGATGATTTCGCAGCGCGTGCGGCGCCTCCCATGCCGCATGCAGAACCCTTTGTCAGCAAATCCGAGGAGTCGCCAGAGAACGTTCGGAATAATTTTCTGGCAACTGTTCTATGCCTCATGCTGGGCACGGCAGGACTGCCACATATTTTGATGCGGTCTTTGACAACGCCTTCCGTAGGACATGCAAGACAGTCTGTGTTCTGGTCCTTATTATTTATTTTGCTTTTGTATTTAACGGCTCCCGCGCTGGCCATTTTGGTGAAGTTTGAGATTTACAACAATCTCGTTGGGATGCCTTTCGTGGACCTTCCTTCTTGGGTCAGTGCGTGGTCGGCCGTGGATCGTTCTCTCATCAGTATCCTCGACCTCAACCAAGATGGCATTGTGCAGTTGTCAGAGGTTCAGATTGGTAGCGACATTATTGTGTTGGCTGCACCCGAAATAGGTGGGTTGCCCTATGTCGTGTCGGGACTGGTTGCGGCGGGTGCACTGGCGGCCGCACTCTCTACGGCGGATGGTTTGTTATTGACGCTTTCCAATGCCTTGTCGCACGATACGCTGTTGCGCGGTGTTTCCTCACGTATGGGTGGCGGGCGGCAGGTCATCTTATCCAAGGTGTTGTTATTGGTCGTTGCTTTTACCGCAGCCTGGGCCGCGACGCGAACGCCCGCGGATATTTTGTTTTTGGTCGGCGCTGCGTTTTCTTTTGCCGCTTCAACATTTTTCCCGGTGCTTGTCATGGGCATTTTTTGGAAACGCGCTAACCAATGGGGGGCGACCTCGGGCATGTTAGCGGGGTTATTCACCACGATTTTTTACATGGTACAGACGCAGCCTTGGTTGCGTGAGTTGGTATTAAGCGTGCCGCGCAGCACGCCTATCGAGTTGTGGTGGGGAATTCAGCCCATTGCAGCGGGTGTGTTTGGTGCACCCGTAGCGTTCGTTGTGATTATCTTGGTGTCTTTGCTGACGCCTAGGCCGGATGCCGTCACGTATCAATTGGTGGAGTTCCTAAGAGAGCCTGATTAGGCCTGCTCAGACTTTCAGGCGGATGAGGACAAGTAGCGCACCCCGTCCGCCGTGCGCAGGGGGCGCCGAGGCAAAGGCACTGATCGCTGGGAGTTGTGTCAGCCAGTTGGCTACGCGGGCTTTTAAAACGGACTGTCCGTCTGCGGAGCCATAGCCAATGCCGTGCACGATACGCACGCACCGTGTGCCATGCGTCTGGCTTGCCTCAATGAATTGGGTGAGGGCTAATCTGGCTTCGTCGCTGTTCAATCCGTGTAGATCAAGATGCGCACCCACAGGCCAAAAGGCCCGTCGCAATTGCCTCAGCACTTCGGGGCCCATGCCGGGCGCCAGCCAAGAGAGCGCGACGTCGTGATCAGTGGAGGGTGAGAGCCCGTCCGAAAGTGCCGCAGGTGGAGGAGTCGAGGCCCCGATCGCCCGCTGCCTGCGTTGCGTCATCAGTTCTGCCGGCTGTACGTCACTCGGACGATGTTTCACGCGTGCGGCAGCTTTTAGAGGCGTGACGGCCTGCGTGGCGCGCGCAAAGAGCTTGATTTCTTCTGCGGAGGTCACAGAAGCTGGACGCGTTGCCCCAGACCGCAATTGCTCTTGCAGTTTGGTTTGCTCGTGCGCGAGTTGGGCACGCTGTTTCTCAAGCGCTGTTTGATGCAGTCGCTTGAGGTCAGCGAGCCCCGCTTTACTGTTCCGCATTCTCCAACCAGCGCTGTGCGTCGAGTGCGGCCATGCAGCCTGTTCCTGCGCTGGTGATGGCTTGGCGGTAGATGTGATCTTGAACATCGCCAGCGGCAAAGACACCTGGCACCGAAGTCATCGTCGCGAGACCTGCTAAGCCGCTGCGTGTCACGATATAACCATTCGCCATGTCGAGTTTGCCCTCAAAAATCGAGGTGTTGGGTTGGTGTCCAATCGCAATAAAGACCCCCGTTGCAGCAAGTTCTTCGGTTTTTCCCGAGTCTGTCGAACGTAGGCGTGCGCCAGTGACGCCAGAGTCGTCACCCAGCACCTCGTCGAGTTCCCGGAAGGTTGCGAGTTTCATATTGCCATTGGCAACTTTATCCATCATTTTGTCGATCATGATGGGCTCGGCGCGGAATTTGTCACGGCGGTGTACAACGGTCACAGAACGACAGATATTGGACAAATATAAGGCTTCTTCGACAGCGGTATTGCCGCCACCCACAACGATAACATCTTGATTTTTATAGAAAAAACCATCGCATGTCGCACAACCGGAAACGCCGCGTCCCATGAACGCCTGCTCGGAGGGCAGTCCTAGATACTTTGCCGAAGCGCCCGTGGCGATGATCAGGGCGTCGCAGGTGTACTGTGCGCCACCATCACCCGTGAGACGATAGGGTCTGGATGAAAAATCTACACTGGCGATATGATCAAACACCATTTCAGTATTGAAACGTTCAGCATGCGCGGCAAAGCGTTGCATCAGTTCGGGCCCTTGGACACCGTTGGCATCCGCAGGCCAGTTATCGACCTCGGTGGTCGTCATCAGTTGACCGCCTTGGGCAAGTCCTGTGATCATGACGGGATTGAGGTTGGCACGGGCAGCGTAGACTGCGGCGGTGTAGCCTGCAGGTCCCGAGCCGAGAATGAGAACTTTGGCATGTTTTGGCGTTGACATCAGATTTTCCCTCTAGATTGACCAGCAAATTATAATGGCGACTATGCCTAGACTTTCCCCAGCCACAACGCGGCCTTCGCGAACGACCCGAAATACCCGAAATGGGCCCTCGGTCATGCAAACACGGATCCTCTCCATTCTTCGAGAGGCGCGTTGGATCATCTTTGCCGCGCTAGCTGCTTGGCTGACGCTCGTCTTGGCGACATGGGACGGCAGTGATCCTGGCTGGTCGCACTCTTTTGGTCGCGATGCCGAAACGCTTCACAATCGCGGTGGCCTGATCGGTGCCTATGTTTCCGATATCCTTTTGTATTTATTCGGGTTTTCTGCTTGGTGGCTCGTTGTTTTATTGCTACATCGTGTTCGTGCGGGTTATTTGCGACTGGCTAATCAGATCCGGACACGCGGAGAGCCAGAAACCCTTGCGCGAGTCCGCTGGGAGCAGGGCATTGGTTTTTTCATGGTGCTTTTGGGCTCAATAGGTCTCGAAGCGTATCGTCTGAGTTCCTGGGGCATGCAGCTACCTGGGCGGACCGATGTCACCAGCGGGGCTGGCGGTGTGATTGGTCACGCTTGGTCAGGGTTTTTGTCCACTGCGGTCGGTTTTTCAGGAAGCACGCTCATCCTCTTGGCGTTGATTATTTTTGGTTGCAGTTTGTTTTTCGGCTTTTCCTGGCTGACGATCGCTGAAAAGGTGGGGAGCGGGATTGAGTGGGTCTGGTTCAAGATCCAAGACGGACGTACCGCCAGACAAGATCGTCGGGCTGGTCAGGTTGCCCAGGCTGTCAGGCATGAGCAGGTTGAGGCCAAACATGAAAAAATTGTCCATGACCATCCCGTCCGCATCGAGCCTGCGATTGTTGCCGTAGAGAAATCCGAGCGCGTACAAAAAGAAAAACAACAGTCTCTTTTTATCGAGCCAACGGTGGCGGGAGATTTGCCTGCACTCAGTTTATTAGATCAACCAGGCGAAGCCTTCGAGACGGTTTCTGATGAAACGATCGAGTACACCTCACGTCTGATCGAGAAAAAACTGGCTGATTTTGGTGTCGAGGTACAGGTTGTTGCTGCGCAGGCGGGGCCTGTGATCACGCGTTATGAAATTGAACCTGCGACGGGTGTCAAGGGTAGTCAGATCGTCAACCTGGCCAAGGATTTGGCGCGTGCGTTGAGTTTGGTCAGCATACGTGTCGTGGAAACGATTCCTGGCAAAAATCTGATGGGTTTCGAGCTACCCAATCCGCGCCGCCAAATGGTCAAGCTGTCTGAGATTCTCGGTTCTCAGGTTTATCACTCGAGCTCGTCTGTCGTCACAATGGCATTAGGCAAGGACATCGCTGGAAACCCCGTGGTCGCTGACCTTGCCAAAATGCCCCACTTGTTGGTGGCGGGCACGACGGGTTCGGGCAAGTCTGTTGGTATTAATGCGATGATTTTGTCGCTTCTGTATAAGGCGGATGCGACGCAAACACGCCTGATCTTGATCGACCCGAAAATGCTCGAAATGAGCGTGTACGAAGGTATTCCTCATCTTTTGGCGCCTGTGGTGACAGATATGCGTCAGGCGGCTAATGCCCTGAATTGGTGTGTGGGCGAGATGGAAAAACGCTACCGTTTGATGAGTAAACTGGGCGTGCGTAATCTAACGGGTTACAACAACAAGATTCGCGATGCGATCAAGCGTGAGGAGCCGATTGCGAATCCGTTTTCGCTGACACCCGACGCGCCTGAGCCTCTCAAAGAGTTGCCAACGATTGTGGTTGTGATCGACGAGTTGGCCGACTTGATGATGGTGGTGGGCAAGAAAATCGAAGAACTGATTGCGCGCTTGGCCCAAAAAGCGCGTGCCGCGGGGATTCATTTGATACTTGCTACGCAACGCCCGAGTGTGGATGTCATCACGGGCCTCATTAAGGCCAATATTCCAACGCGTATCGCTTTTCAAGTTTCATCCAAGATCGACTCACGCACTATTCTTGATCAGATGGGTGCCGAGGCCTTATTGGGGCAGGGTGACATGCTCTATATGCCGCCTGGGACCGGATTGCCCGTGCGTGTGCATGGCGCTTTTGTGTCCGATGAAGAGGTGCATCGCGTGGTGGACTCGCTCAAATCGCAAGGCGAGCCAGACTATATCGATGGCCTGCTTGAGGGGGGGGCCGAAGGCGAAACCGGTGATGGCGTGAGCAGTGTGACAGGGATGGCCAATGCCGAAGCCGATCCGATGTACGACCAAGCCGTCGAGGTCGTGCTCAAGCACCGACGCGCTTCCATTTCTTTGGTTCAGCGTCATTTACGAATAGGTTACAACCGAGCAGCACGCTTGCTCGAGCAAATGGAAAATTCCGGTTTAGTCTCGACGATGCAGTCCAACGGGAATCGTGAAATTCTCGCCCCTAACGTGCCACGCGAGGAATAACGCGGATGTTTTTGATCGCTAGAAGGCGGTTCTTTTTGATGACGTTTGTACTGGCTTCGCTAGGTGTGACAGCCGCCACGCCAGCCTCTGCCGAAACCGCCCGCGAGCAACTTAGGGCTTTTGTCTCTCAGGTGCAATCCGCCAGCGGGGACTTTGTGCAATACACAGTCGGACCTCAAGGCCAGACCAAGCCACCACAAAGAGGCAAGTTTTTATTCATGCGTCCCGGACGTTTCAAGTGGGATGTATTAAAACCCTACGAGCAACTCATTGTTTCCGATGGAAAGGCCATTTATCAATTCGATGCCGACCTCAATCAAGTCACGGTCCGCAAAGCGGATCAGGCTATTGGCGCTTCACCTGCCGCTATTTTGTTCGGCTCAGGGTCTTTGGAGCAGTCGTTCGAGGTGAGTGCACTGCCTGATAAAGAGTCGTTGGCTTGGTTACGTGCCAAGCCCAAGCAGCCCGATGCTGGATTTGTGCACGTCGATCTGGGCTTCAAAGATGGCGTGCCGCATCGCATTGTTTTGCTGGATGCGTTTGGGCAAACGACCCATATCGAGATTTCTGCGCTGATGCGCAATCCAGGCCTATCCACGAGCAATTTTGACTTTGTGCCCCCCAAAGGGGCCGATGTCGTTCGGATGCAATGATGGGCGCGTCAACCACCCCAAAGATGTTGTCTTGCGATGGTTAACCTCTTTAAAGCGACGCCTAAACCGCCTTTGGCCGAGGCACTGCGACCCCGCACGCTAGACGAGGTTGTCGGGCAAAAGCATCTTCTTGGGACCGGCAAGCCGCTGCGTGTGGCTTTTGAGTCTGGTCGCCCGCACTCGATGATTTTGTGGGGGCCGCCGGGAGTGGGTAAAACGACACTGGCCCGACTAACCGCACATGCGTTTGATTGCGCGTTCATCGCGATTTCTGCTGTGTTTGCAGGGGTCAAAGAAATACGCGCTGCGATGGACGAGGCGCAACTGACCCTGGATCAATATCATCGCCGGACCTTGCTGTTCGTCGATGAGATTCACCGTTTCAACAAAGCCCAGCAGGACGCTTTGCTGCCTTTCGTTGAGTCCGGCCTGGTGACCTTTATTGGCGCGACGACGGAAAACCCTTCATTCGAAGTCAATGCGGCTTTACTGTCGCGCGCACAAGTCTATGTATTACAGTCTCTTGACGAAATTGAGTTGCGTGAGTTGTTGGCGCGAGCGCAGCGATCAGTCCTCAAGGATTTAAATTTTGAAGAGGCGGCGATTGATACCATAGTGGGTTATGCCGATGGCGATGCGCGTCGTTTCTTGAGTCTTCTTGAGCAGGCGAGTGTTGCCGCTGAAAATGCAGGCTCAACGCGAGTAGATTCAGAGCTGGTCGAAAATGCACTCAGCATGAGCGCGCGTCGTTTCGACAAGGGCGGCGACAATTTCTACGATCAAATTTCCGCTCTCCACAAGTCTGTGCGAGGCTCAAACCCTGACGCTGCGTTGTACTGGCTGACCCGTATGCTCGATGGTGGGGCGGACCCCAAGTACCTCGCAAGACGCATTGTGCGCATGGCCTGGGAGGATATTGGCCTGGCTGACCCGAGGGCGATGCAAATCGCCAATGATGCGGCACTGACTTATGAGCGTTTGGGTTCCCCCGAGGGCGAATTGGCCTTGGCGCAGGCGACCTTATACCTAGCAGTGGCAGCCAAAAGTAATGCGGGGTACAACGCCTACAATCAAGCTGTTGTTTTTATTAAACAAGGTTCTTCTTTGCCAGTGCCGGTGCATTTACGAAACGCGCCGACCAAGCTGATGAAGGAGCTTGGATATGGGCATGCTTATCGGTATGCGCATGATGAACCCGAAGCTTACGCGGCGGGCGAGTCGTACTTACCCGAAGGGATGTCCGAGCCTGGATGGTATCGACCTGTTCCACGAGGCTTAGAAATAAAGATTGCCGAAAAGCTCTCGCACCTGCGGGATATGGATCGACAAGCTCGCAAGAAAACCAAGGAGTAGTGCGATGGAATGGTTGGATGCATTGACGCTTGCTCGGATTCAGTTTGCGTTCACGGTGAGCTTCCACATTATTTTTCCAGCCTTCACGAT
>JBILJA010000091.1:0-9784 GCA_044368775.1 Burkholderiaceae bacterium | reverse complement strand
GCTTGACCCAGCGTTGTTACGTAAAGACCTCGAATCCGTCGTTCGTCGCTTAGCCAGTCGCGGCTTTGCTTTCCCGATGGACGCCTTCAATAGCCTCGAGGCTCGCCGCAAGTCGGTGCAGACTGAAACAGAAAATCTTCAAGCGCAGCGCAATGCTCTCGCCAAACAAATCGGCGCGCTTAAATCGCGTGGCGAGGATGCCTCCGCCGTATTGGCCGAGTCTCAGGCGATCCCTGCGCGCCTCAAAGCGCTCGAACTGGACCTCTCGGATATTCAGGCTCAGCTCAATGACATGCTGATGTCGATCCCCAATTTGCCCCACGAGAGCGTGCCTGTAGGTGCGGATAGTGAGGGTAATGTCGAGGTGCGTCGCTGGGTACCGAGCCCCGATCCTGCCTCAGGCGATCCCAAGGCGCTTGGCTTTGAGCCTCGCGACCATGTGACTCTGGGCGAATCGCTCGGTTTGGATTTTGATGTCGCCGCCAAGCTGTCCGGGGCGCGTTTTAGTTTTATGCGCGGCTCCATGGCGCGTTTGCATCGAGCGCTTGCGCAGTTCATGTTGGATCTTCAGACTGAACAACACGGTTATACCGAGTGCTACACCCCCTATATCGTCAATGCGTCTACCTTGATGGGGACTGGGCAGTTACCAAAATTCAAGAACGATATGTTCTGGGTCACGCGTGGCGGCGATGAGCCGACACTCGACGAGCATGGCAATGTCGTGGCCAGAGAGGAACAATACCTGATCTCGACCTCTGAAATCACGCTGACCAGTATGGTACGTGACACGATTGTGCCTGCTGCTGAGTTGCCGATTCGGCTGACGGCCCATACCCCGTGCTTTCGCTCGGAGGCGGGAAGTGGTGGTCGCGATACGCGCGGTTTGATTCGTCAACACCAGTTCGATAAAGTCGAAATGGTGCAGATTGTCGCAGCCGATAGCTCTTATCAGGCACTCGAAGACATGGCGGGACATGCTGAAAAGGTATTGCAACTTCTCGGTTTGCCATACCGTGTGCTGTTGTTGTGCACGGGTGACATGGGTTTTGGTGCCACGAAAACCTATGACCTTGAGGTCTGGTTGCCTGCGCAAAATACTTGGCGCGAGATTTCCTCTGTCTCTAATTGTGAAACCTTCCAGGCGCGTCGTATGCAGGCACGCACCCGTGTCGACGGAGGTAAACCTGAATACGTGCATACACTTAATGGCTCGGGATTGGCGGTTGGACGAGCCCTAGTGGCAGTCCTTGAAAATTATCAGCAAGCCGACGGTAGCATCGTGGTGCCCGAGGCCTTGCGCCCCTACATGGGTGGCTTGAGCATACTTCAGTCACAAGCTCATTAATCCCGTTTCTTTTCTCTTTAGCTTTGATGAGGTTCATGCGTCATGAAGTCTTGGCCTGTTAGCGTTACAAAAAAACTTGCCACTGTTGCGGCATTGACGGTGTTTTCCATGCTGGCATCGGTCGGTGTGGCCTCTGCCACGCAGACGATGGGCTTGTATTTGCCAACGGCTCAACAGCCCGCGCCTGTGTTCCCTTTTTTGCAGGGCGCACTTAAAACGCAAGCAGATGGCGCCTGGGACTTTTATCAAAAGACGATTGGTCAGCCGCTGACTAATTTTGCCGAGGCACAAATTACTCCAAAAGCGGGTGGTACGGTCTTTTATCCATTTTCAGGCCCAGATTTTGTGACCGTTTCGCATGCCTTTCCTCAGGCTGATCGCTATGTGATGGTCGCGATGCAGGCAGCAGGTGCACCCGTCACGCTCGCGACGATGCAGCCTGCGCGTGCGCAAGGTTTTCAGGCAAAGTTCATGCGCGAGTGGATGAAATTCAGTCGCCTCGCTTTTTTTCGCACGGATGACTTAAACGAGGATCAGCGTGATCAGTTTGCCCCGATTGGCGTGACCACGATTCTTTCAACCTTCGCGTTGTACTCTGGATTCGATGTCATGGACATTTACCCCATTGCGTACGATGACAAGATGGGCGACTTTATCAAAAGCACAGCGGGTCAATGGAGATCGGTGCGCTTAGTGTTGAGCAAGGCAGGAAAGCCTGTCACCTTAGACTACGTGAGTTTGGACTTGTCAGACTCGAGTCTGAGCACCAATGAACCGATGCGCAAATGGCTCGCCCGCGAGGCTAAAAATCCTGTGCTGATCAAGGCCGCCTCCCACTTATTACAAGAAAGCTATTTTTCCGTGATGCGCGATATTTTGGTGGCAAACGCCACCATGGTGGTGCAGGACGAGACAGGATTGGACTACACCTATCTCACGCAGATTGGCCAAGCTGATTTATACGGTGGTTTTTTGTTTCCCCACGAATTGTTCAATCGTAAAAAACAAGAGTCCTTAGGGAAAGCTTACCGCGAATCGACCAACACCAAATCTTTACCTTTTGCGTTTAGTTACAACAAAACAAACGAGAGAAACAATGTGCAGATTGTTCGTCGTCAAAACTAGTTGGCTTTTCTCGCAAAGGCTTGTTGACTAAATTTTAAAACGGCCTGATTAAAACTTTCCGCTTCGTCTACAAATAATGCGTGCCCGGCCTTGTCAAACATTTCGATGGTGATGAGGTCACGGGCACGTTTCTTTTGGAGTGCCTCGCCTTGCTCTTTGAGCCAAGGTCTGATGGCGTAAAGCACGGGAATCTGTTGTTTCTGGAGGGTTTCACTCCAATATGTGCGAGGGTAGGGTTGGTTGAGTAACTGAATCGCGACATCCGGTGCGGCCTGGAGCGCCGAATCTAAAACGGCTTGTGCCAATACGGGTGGAGGTGGCTTGCGATAAATATCTTGGCTAAAGGTACGCATGTATTGCTCGCGCTTAACCGGATCATTCATGGTTTGAGCAAAATTAGAGCGACGTCCCGCCGGAGGTTTTCCTTCTCCCACAGAGTTGTCGATCAAGATCAGTCCGCGCAGCCCCTTTGGTTTGTAGTTTGCAACGTAATCGAGAGACTCCAACACACCTAGGGACCAACCTGCGAGGACAAAGTCGCGCACCTGAGCGGCTTTTAAAAACTCATCAATATCCTGAATCCGTCGCTTGGGCGCGTGTGAAAGAGTCGTCACCTCAGAGAGTCCCTGAGACCTTGGGTCAAGCGCCAATACGCGATATGACTTAGAAAGGGTTGCGAATTGCTTTTCAAAGACGGCGGCGGGCATCAACCAGCCTGGGATCAACACAAGCGTTTTATTGCCTCGACCGGCTTCGATATAGTGCAGTCGAACGCCGTCGGAGGTGGTGAACGTGTGATGTTGTACCGGTGCAGCTAAAACGAGTGCGGGGCAAAGGGCGGGCCAAAGTGCCATAGACAGCATCCGAACGAGTCGTCTCAAGCGATTCATGGGTAAACTCCAACATCTAAGTCTGAAAATCAAACACTCGCTGACATTATGATGGAAATTACAGGTAACACACGACTCTATGGCATCGTGGCTGACCCTGTCTCGCAGGTTAAGACTCCGCAGACCATGAGAAAGGTCTTTGAAAAGAGAGGCACAGACGGAGTCCTTGTGCCGATGCATGTCGCGCCAGAGGGTTTGCCAGCATTCGTCGAGGCTTTGCGCGGGGTGTTGAATTTTGGCGGCATGATTGCGACAGTGCCACACAAGACCGCGATGGTAGACCTGTGCGATGACATCACGCCTGCGGCGCGTCTGGTCGGGGCGGTCAATATTGTGCGCCGTAATGCGGACGGCAGCCTTTCTGGCGATATCCTAGATGGACGCGGGTTTGTGGGCGGTTTGCGCCAGCACGGTATCGAACCAGGAGGCATGCGGGTATTTTTGAGTGGTGCGGGTGGAGCGGCCAAAGCGATTGCCTTTGCGCTAGCGGAGGCGGGGGTTGCATGTGTAGACCTCTACAACCGAACACAAACTAAAGCGCAAGACATCGTCGCGCGGTTGCAAGCTGTTTATCCAGAGGTGCCAATGTCAGTGGTCGGTGCGAGTCCTGTTGGTTACGATTTGGTGATCAATGCCACCTCGCTGGGCATGAAATCTGGTGACCCACTGCCCATGGATGTGAGCGGTTTGAACGCGCGACAAATTGTTGCGGAAATTATTATGACGCCAGCCTTGACCCCCTTGCTGCTTGCTGCCCAAGAGAAAGGGTGCCAAATACAATACGGATTGCCGATGCTGGAGTGTCAGATCGAATTGATGGCGGACTTTATGGGAGTCGCAAAGTAATGGAACAGTTCGACTATGTGATTGTGGGAGGCGGAACGGCAGCCTGCGTGCTGGCCAATCGCTTAACTGCTAATGGGCGCTATACCGTGTTGATGTTAGAGGCCGGAGGCGAGCCCAAGAGTATGTGGATCAAAATCCCTGCGGGCTTTACCAAGCTGCTCAACGATCCGATTTATAACTGGCGTTTTGAAACTGAGCCTGAGGAAAATACCCGAGGACGAAAAATTGCGATTCCTCGTGGCAAGGGACTCGGTGGCTCGAGTTTGATTAATGGCATGATTTACGTTCACGGCCAGCCTGAGGATTACGACCACTGGGCAAGACTTGGTGCAACGGGATGGTCTGCGCAAGACGTCGCACCTTATTTTAAAAAGATGGAAACCTATTTACCGGGTGATGACACACGCGGCAAGCAAGGGCCCATGCATATTCATCAAGTGAGCGAGCGTTATCCGCTTGCGCATGCGTTGTTGCAGGCGGCTGCACAAGACGGACAACCCTTGACGCAGGACTACAACGGTCAAACCCAAGAAGGTTTTGGTTACTACCAAGTCGCGCAAAAAGACGGGCAGCGCTGGAGTGTGGTGGAGGGGTATCTCAACCCAGTCCGGCAGCGTAAAAATTTAACCGTGCGCACAGGTGCGATGGTAACCAAGGTCAATGTGACTGAAGGCTTGTGCACCGGCGTGACTTATCGGGATTCGGCCGGGACGCACACAGTCAACGCAAAGCGTGAGGTGGTTCTCGCTGCTGGTGCGGTCCAAACACCCCAGTTGCTTGAGCTTTCGGGCATTGGTGATCCGGCGTTGTTGCACAGGCTAGGTATACCGCTTGTGCACGCCGCACCGCGTGTGGGTGAAAACTACATTGATCATTTTGCGACGCGGATGAATTGGCGCGTTAAAAATACACAAACATTGAATGAGCTTGCGCAGGGTTGGCGAGTCGGCGTAGCCGCCCTGCAGTACTTTACGCAACGCAAAGGCTTGTTGACCTTGGGCACAGGCCTTGTGCACGGTTTCGCCAAAACAAAGCCACATATGGCGACGCCTGATGTGCAGTACTTTTTTATGCATGCAAGTTATGCCAATGCGGCGATCCGCAAGTTAGACAGCGCACCGGGCATGACAATCGGGGTCGCGGGCTTGCGTCCGACTTCTCAAGGCAGTATCCATAGCAAATCAAACGACCCCGCTCAGGGGCCCGCAATCCGCCCTAATTTTTTAGCAACAGAGCAAGATCGTCAAACTTTGATCGATGGCATGAAAATCGCACGACAGATCGTTGGAAAGCCGGCATTGGCAAACTATATTGATTTCGAAATGAGCCCTGGGCCGACCGTCCAAACAGACCAAGAGTGGTTGGATTTCGGACGCGCCAATGGTCAAACGATTTATCATCCAATCGGCACGTGTCGCATGGGCTCGGATAGCGAGGCCGTGGTGGATGTCAGGTTGCGCTTTAAAGGCTTGCGAGGATTGCGTATTGTCGATGCCTCGGTGATGCCCGCAATGGTGTCGGGTAATACGCAATCGCCTGTGATGATGGTGGCCGAGCGTGGAGCGGACTTGATTCTTGAGGATGCCGCCCAGGCTTGATTCCGCTTTGAGCAACCGATTAAGGTAAGGTTGTGTATCGGGCCGCAAGTGCCATAAATGCGTTCAAGCCCGGATCTTGGTCGGTTTCTTCGGCGATGATTGCGCTGACTGCCGGCGCCATGGTGGCCGCGAGTCGGGCATCAAGAAAGAGTAGACGCGAGCGTCTTGCTAAAACATCCTCGACGTTACGAGCATATTCATGCCGTACGGCAAATCTCACCATCGCAGCCGTGAGACCACCACCGAGCTCGATCTCTGCGCCAGGCAGTGTTTGCACAAAAGAGGCCTCATCACCGTAGGCTGCTAGACCGGGGGCCTCGTGCATCGAGTGCTCGACGATTTGTCCGGTTTGTGCGCCCACCAGCATGAGGCTTGCGGTCGTGCAGGGCGCTTTCGCGACAAGCAGCTTTGATTCAAAGCAGTGCTTGAGTACATCCTCTGCCATCGCACGGTAGGTAGTCCATTTCCCACCGGTCACCGTCACGAGCTGACTGGAACTCATCAGTACAGTGTGCTCGCGACTGATTTTTTTTGTTTGACCTGAGGCATCAGTGGGTGGCTTGACCAGAGGACGAAGTCCGACCCAGATGCTTTTGATATCTGCGCGAGTAGGCGGACGTCGCAAGTATTTTCCTGCTTCGCGCAAAATAAATTCCAGCTCCTCATGAAAGGGCTCCGGCTCTTGGCTGAGGTCATGCCGAGGCGTATCCGTTGTGCCGAGTATCACTTTGCCGAGCCAAGGGACAGCAAATAAGACGCGACCGTCGCTGGTATGCGGGACGATAAGAGCATGATCACCCGGAAGGAACTCTTGATCAACGACAACATGCACACCTTGACTTGGCGCGACGATCGCCTGACTTGCTTCGCCACGTGCCTCGTCATCAAGCTGTCGCACTTCGTCGACCCACACACCTGTCGCATTGACGACGCATGTGGCCTGAATGGTATAGGGCAAACCCGTTTCCATATCTTGAGCCAACATGCCATTGACGCGATTATCCGCATCATGCAGTAACTCAACGGCGCGACAGTAATTCACGAGCGTGGCACCCTGTTGTGCGGCTGTGCGTGCGAGTGCCAACGCGAGGCGCGCATCATCAAACTGACCATCCCAATATTGAACCGACCCTTTCAGCTTTTTGCTATTGAGATTGGGGAGAGCGGCTTGCGTGGCATCGACACCGTGAAAATGGGTGCGACCAAGGCTTCGACGTCCGGCCAGCAAGTCATAGAAAAGGAGACCTGCACCATAAAAAGGCATTTCCCAGAAGCGATAGCAGGGCATCACAAAGGAGAGTGCCTGCGCGAGGTGTGGCGCATTGTGCAAAAGTGTCGCGCGTTCGTGAAGTGCTTCGTACACAAGAGAGATATTGCCCTGTGCGAGATAGCGCACGCCGCCATGGACAAGTTTGGTCGAGCGAGAGGAGGTCCCCTTGGCAAAGTCGGCCGCCTCAATTAATGCGACCGAGAAGCCACGTGAAGCGGCGTCCAAGGCCAGTCCGAGACCCGTCGCGCCGCCTCCGATGATCGCAAGATCGTAAGGTGTCGCACGTTCGAGTCGAGACAGAATATCTCTGCGCTCGGTCGTCTGTGGTGCAGCAAGCACGTGCTGGAACAAAGGATTGGTTTGGGCCGTTGTCATGGTCATCGTTTAGTCCTGTGACCAAGATTTGGCGCGTTCGACGGCTTGTTGCCAGCGAGCGCGTTTGATGGCGCGTTCGGTGTCAGACCATTGAGGTTCGAAGCGCTTATCCTCTTGCCAGAGTCCTGCAATTTGATCGGTGCTTGACCAAAGGCCGGCTGCCAAGCCGCCGAGGTAGGCGGCACCCAGCGCCGTCGTTTCCACAATTTTTGGACGGATCACGGGCACCCCAAGCATATTGGCTTGCATTTGCAAAAGCAGGTTGTTTTTGGACGCGCCGCCATCCACCCGCAATTCCGAGAGGCTGAGCCCGGCATCCTTTTGCATCGCATCAAACACATCGGCGACTTGGAGTGCGATCGCCTCGAGTGCCGCACGGGCAATGTGTGCTTTCGTTGTACCGCGTGTCATGCCAATCAACGTGCCGCGCGCGTGACCGTCCCAGTGTGGCGCACCTAGACCCGTGAAGGCGGGCACTAGATACGTATCACCTACGTCAGGGACGCTGAGCGCTAGCGCTTCGACTTCGGTGGCAGTTTGAATGATGTTTAGACCGTCGCGTAACCACTGGATGGTGGCGCCTCCCATAAATACGGAGGCCTCAAGGCAGTATGTCGTCTGCCATCCGGTTGATTGAGAGGCGGCACGTTGCCAGCCGACGGTCGTTAATAAATGATGACGGCTCGCAACGGGCTCCGAGCCAGTGTTGAGCAGCATAAAACAACCTGTGCCATACGTGTTTTTCGCCATCCCGGCTTTAAAACACCCTTGACCAAAAGTCGCGGCCTGCTGATCTCCGATCATCGCTGTAATAGGAATAGCGTGCCCGAGAACAGAAGGACTTGACTGCGCCAGTTGACCGGCGCTTGCTACGATCGTTGGCAAGACTGCACGCGGAATGTTGAATAATGTCAGCAGTTCGTCGTCCCAGTCCAGCGTATGCAAGTTAAACAAAAGCGTTCGAGACGCGTTGCTGACATCAGTGATGTGCGTGGCGCCTGCCGTCAGATTCCATACAAGCCAGCTATCAACCGTGCCAAAGGCAAGTTCACCCCGTTCGGCGCGCGCTCTGGCGCCGTCAATGTTGTCGAGTAGCCAGGCTAATTTTGTCCCAGAAAAATAAGCATCTAGGACCAGCCCCGTCTTGGCCTGAATCAGTTCAGTGAGACCTTGCTCGCGCATCGTCGCGCACTGGTCTGCCGTACGTCGATCTTGCCAAACAATGGCCGGACCTAGAGGCTGACCTGTTTTCCGGTCCCACAGAAGGGTTGTTTCACGCTGGTTGGTGATCGCGATGGCAGCGATGCTACTTGGGTTTGGACATTGATGGATGAGTGTTTTGGCAACCTCAAGTTGCGAGGCCCAAATATCGCGTCCGTCATGCTCCACCCAACCTGGCTTGGGGAAGTGTTGCGCGTATTCTTGTTGCGCAGAGTCAATAATCGCGCTGTTGGCATCGAAAAGAATCGCTCTTGAACTTGTGGTGCCTTGATCAAGTGCAAGAATGTATTGCATCATTTTCAGGCTCTATACGTGTTAAGTGGGAAACTTATGATCAAGCGGATCAGTCAGCCCCAGTTCAGAAAACCCCTTGGCACGGAGCAAGCACGAATCGCATTGTTTGCAAGGCGCACCCGCCGGACTCGGATCGTAACAACTCGTTGTTTCAGAAAAATCAACACCTAGCTCCATGCCACGTCGAATGATGTCGGCTTTGGTCATCTTGACCAGTGGCGCGCGAATCTTGAGCCGTTGATGGCCTTCGACACCGGCTTTAGTGGCGAGGTTGCCCAAGTGCTCAAAGGCTTCGATGTATTCGGGGCGACAGTCGGGATAGCCGCTGTAGTCCATGGCGTTGACGCCTACAAAAATATCCTGGGCGCCAAGCACCTCGGCCCAACCCAAGGCTAAGCTCAAAAAGATCGTATTGCGAGCGGGCACATAGGTAATAGGGATGCCCGTACTAATATCGTCAACAGAATGTCCTTTGGGAACAGGAATGTCGGCGGTGAGAGCAGATCCACCAAAACTGCGTAGGTCTAAATCCAAGATAACGTGCTGTGAGACACCGCGGGCACGCGCAAAAGCCGTGGCTTTTTCAAGCTCGACCGAGTGACGCTGTCCGTAGCGAAAACTCAGGGCAAACACCTCGTAACCCTCGTTTTGCGCGATCGCGAGCACGGTGGTCGAGTCTAGACCACCGCTTAGCAAACACACCGCTCTTTTTGTCATACTGAGTCCTGATATTACTTAGCTGTAGGCATGACAAACTCGGCGCCTTTGCCGATGGTTTCGGGCCAGCGCTGCATGATGGATTTTTGCTTGGTGTAGA
>JBILJA010000239.1:0-2841 GCA_044368775.1 Burkholderiaceae bacterium | reverse complement strand
GATAGTGACGTGCGGAGTAGATATTGAGTTCTTGAGCGGGCTTACTCGTCTGAGCGAGAGCTCCCCCAACAGCAGCGATCGACAGTAGGCCGACGGCGAAAGTTTTGAAAACAGTGTTGAAAACGCGTTGCTTGTTCATCGAGAAATGATCCGTAAAAGCACGAAGAGCTAGAAAGCTCATCATAACACTAAATGCGAATCATTATCAATACCGATTGGCCTTAGACATTGCACGGGAAAGAATGATGACCGGAATCAACCCAGCGACCACGATCGTCAAGGAAGGCAGAGCGAGCTCTGACAAGCGTTCATCGGCGGCAAGCTGATAGGTGGCCACAGCCAAGGTGTCAAAATTAAAAGGGCGCAACAACAGCGTTGCGGGCAACTCTTTCATCACATCGACAAAAACAAACAAACCCGCCGTGAGGACACTGCGTTTAAGGAGTGGAAAATGAATGGCGCGCATCGTTTGCCAAGGGGTGGCGCCCAACAAGGCCGCACTGCCATCCATCGACGGCGTAATCCGCGAAAGTCCCGCTTCCACACTTTGCAAACTCGAGGACAAAAACCGAATCAAATACGCGTAAATCAACACCGACACCGTTGCAGACATGATCCAAGCCATTTGAAACAAGCCTAAAACGGACAAAATACCCACGGCCAGCACGGCTCCGGGCAAGGCGTACCCCAATCCCAGCAGCCGATTGACCCAATGCATGGTGGCGCTTTTACTCAGTCTGGCCCCATAGGCCAGAATCAATGCGCATGCGACAGAGATCAAGGCCGTAATAGCGGAGAGTCCAAACGAGTTTTGCAACCAGTCCAGGTAGCGCGCGTCCAGGCTCAAGCCCTGCTCCCACAAAAGTTTTAGCAAAGCGGCAACAGGCAAAAGAAACGCGCATACCAAGGTCGAACCGCAGGCGGCAAATGCCCAAAAGGCTTTTCTGCCCTTTAAAAGACGAGGAGGCGCGACGCGTTGCACAACACCTGAGCTCACGTAACGCATGCGGGCGCGATTGGTCTGCTCGATATAAAAAATCAGCAGCACAAAGACTAGCAAACCCAATGACAGCTGCACTGCGGCCAAGCGGTCACTAAAGGAAAGCCACGCCCTGAAAATACCGGTCGCAAACGTCTCCACACCAAAATACGCCACAGCACCATAGTCGGCCATGACCTCCATCAAGGCGAGGGCCATTCCGGCAAAAATCGCAGGGCGCGACATGGGCAGTACCAGGCGATAAAACGCCTGAAAGCCGCTATAACCAAGAGTTTCAGCTGCTTCGGACAAACGGGCGCTACGGTCCAGAAATGAGGTCCGGGCAATCAAGTACACATAAGGAAATAGACAAAAAGAAAAAGCCCACATCGCGCCCCCTAGGGAGCGCGGATCGGGAAAGAACCACAGTTGCTCGAGGTCCAGGACATTGCGCAACATCGTTTGAATCGGACCCGAAAACTGCAAAATATCCACGAAGAGATAGGCCATCACATAGGTCGGGATCGCAAGGGGCAAAATAAGCGCCCATTCGAAGATCTTTTTGCCGGGAAACTGGTAGTTGGCGACCAGCCAAGCATTGCCGACCCCGAGAACAAACACTCCAAATCCCACCCCGATCAGCAACAAGAGTGTGGACGTGACATACTCTCCTAATACGTGCTGCCAAAGGTGTCGCAGAGTGCCTTGGCGGCTGAGCTCCTGCGCAGCTTCACCACTGCCCTCAGTAAAAAAAGGGATAAACAGGCCCAGCAGCGGCAACGACAACAAAACTGCGATCAGGACAACGACTCGACTCATGCGTGTTGCGCTCGGCTCAAAATAAAAAAGGGTTCTAGAATCAAACTGCTGTTAATGAGAAAATTATAAAGATGAATACCTCGCCACCTTTGCTTGCCCTCGATCACGTCGAAATCAGTTACCCGCGCCTAGACGGTCCAGGGCGCGTGCAGATTGTTCGAGATTTAACCCTCAGTCTAGCCCGAGGCAGCATTGCGTGTTTGCTCGGCCCCTCGGGTTGTGGCAAATCCACCATTCTCAGAGCCATTTGTGGCTTCGAAGCCTTGCAAGACGGCACCGTCAGTATGCATGGCAAAGTGATTAGCGCCCCCGATATCCAAGTCGCGCCCAACCTGCGCAAGGTTGGAATGGTATTTCAGGATTTCGCACTTTTCCCCCATCTTAGCGTTTTGGAAAACGTGATGTTCGGTTTACGTGCCCTTGCACCGGCCAAACGCCGTGAGGTCGGACTCCAGTGGCTTGAGCGCGTCTCTCTCGCGGACAAGGCGGGCGCCTATCCGCATGAGTTGAGCGGCGGACAACAGCAACGCGTCGCGCTCGCGCGCGCCATGGCACCCGAGCCTGATTTGATTTTGCTCGACGAGCCCTTTTCCAGTCTCGACATTGATCTCCGCGAAAGACTCGCCAGTGAAATGCGAGATATTTTAAAAGCCAATGGCGTGACTGCCTTGCTCGTCACGCACGACCAATTTGAAGCCTTTGCGATTGCGGATCATATCGGCGTGATGTCTGAGGGGCGTATCGTGCAATGGGATACCCCCTACGACCTGTACCACGAGCCCATCAACCGTTACGTTGCGGACTTCATCGGCCGTGGCGTCTTTGTCAAAGGCATCATTCAACCCAACGCCATGGTCAAGATCGAGCTCGGGGAGTTACAACTCGACAATGATCACCACGACCCACTCGGTACCGAGGTCGAGGTTCTATTGCGTGCTGACGACATCCAACATGACGATGCCAGCCCACAACTCGCCGAGGTCGTACGCAAAACATTTAGAGGCGCTGATTTTCTCTATACCTTGCGCTTACCTTCTGGTCAG
>JBILJA010000006.1:0-37485 GCA_044368775.1 Burkholderiaceae bacterium | reverse complement strand
GGCAAAGCAGAATCCGGCCAACGCCACAGCCAATGCGATATTGGTACGCCACAACGCAAAGGCTGCCAGCAGCAAACCCAGTAGGTACGAGAGTATGGCGGCTCCACCTAGTACCCCGTAATCCAAGACGGCATTGAGGTACTCATTGTGCGTATGCGTCATGTCTTTGAGTGATGGGTCAACGTCGATACCCCACTGATTGACGAGCTGAGTGCGCTGCTCGATACCGTAGCCTAGCCAGGGATTTTGCAAAGAGGCCTCGATCCCTTTCTCCATAAAGTGAAGACGTAAACCAACCGAAGAGTTGCGTTTGTCGTCTTGAAACGCCTTGATTTCTGCTAGTGCGATTGTGATGCGAGCTTTGGGGATCTCGTAGACTTGCGGTACGCTTTTGATCAATATGCCGAGACCTAGAGCAACGACAACGAAAGAGACCCAGAGATATTTGTTTTTAAACAGACGCAGGGAAAACGTATGACGCAAACTAAAGGCAATGATGCAGGCGACCCACAGCGCTGCGAAATAAGCCCCCCTGACGCCTGATAACAAGACAGCAATCAGGAATAACACCGCAGCTGTCGAGCTGAGCCAATGAATGGTGGTTGTGGTTTTGGTTTGTGCTGACTCGGGCATCAGGCGCACTGAAGCCAGCACAATGGAAAAAAGCACCATCCCATACGCCCAGGGAATGATGGTGGTCGGCGAAGTGTTTATGCGTATGTATTCAAAGACGACATAAAGCGCGGTGATACCCGCCAAAACTAAAGCAAACACAAGCTCATTGCGCCTTTTAGTTGTGAGGGGGATGCGTCTGACAAAGATGTGCATGGCGATCGCAGTAAAAATCATGCGGGCGTCGAAATGTCGGTATTCCCAGTTGTCCCACCAATAGGCTTGCCCGATCGTGCGTAAAGCAAAGGCCAATACAAAAAACCAGAGGATAAAATCAGTCGCGCGATACAGCGCTTGCGCACCGGAGTTGTCTGCGGGAAGTTTGGGCTGCGCATGGGCAAGCCAAAAGCTCCACAATATGGCAATGATCCAAGCGGCGCCAGCGACTTTGGTTGAAGTTGGCGAAAGGACCAGCAGAATTAGCCACAGATACCAGCCGAGTTGCTGCACGCGGGTTGTGAACATGGAGTGATTGAGTGGCCACAAATTACAAGATTAACTTAGTCAAAGTTTAACATAGACCAGTTTCTTTTTTATTTGCAATGTCTAATCAGCGCCCCACAAAAACCGCTGACCGTTTTTCCAAAAAGGCTCTCTGCGCTTCTTTTGCATCCTCGGTTTTGGCAATTGCCGCTGTCATGTCTTGTTCGTAGCGGTAGCCATCGCGCAGACTCATGTCTTCGATCGCATTGAGCGTCTGCTTGGCTAGACCGATGGATAGCGGGCTCTTACTTGCAATCGTTTGCGCAAGCTCCAGCGCCGCCGGCATGAGGCCCTCAGGGGTCGTGACCTGCAGTACCACGCCGAGACGGTAAAGCTCGTCGGCTGGGACGCGGTAGCCCGTGAACATCATTTTGCGCAACATGGTGTGGGGGAACAGACGTGCCGCATGGCTGCCACCACCGAGGAGGCCGACATCGATCTCCGGGAGTGCCAGACTGCCTTTCTCTGAGGTGATGATCAGGTCGGCCGAGGCCGCAATAGCGAGCCCCGCGCCAAGTGCCGGACCATTGATGGCCACGATCACAGGCTTGGTGCACTCGCGGATCGCATGAAAACATTCTCTCGTCCGGCGAGAGTGAGCGGGTAGATCGCCCGGGCCTTTGATGACTTCCGCACGACCCTTAAGGTCCGCACCCGCACAAAAGACCTTGCCCTCGCCCGTGAGCACGACAGAACGCACCTCGGGTGTTTCGGAAATAATATCTAAGGCAGCTGTGAGCTCGTCGCTCAGCATTTTGGATAAGGCATTGACGGGGGCGTTGTTAAGACTCAGCACGGCGACATGCCCGACAAGGGAGCATCTGAGTTGCGTCATCTGGGGCAAGAAGGTATTGCTCATGGTTGGATAGTCTCCGTTTTGTATCCGATGATCGGTTGTCATTTGTTAAGCATAACAACATCATCACACTATTTTTGGATGCCTGTGTTGATGCATAATTCGCTCATGAAACACAAAATTCTCTTGATAGGTGGCAACGGTCAGGTTGGCCATGCGCTGAAATCCTCTCTCCAGTCACTGGGCGATGTCGTTGTGTGCGCGCGTGCGGACTTGGATTTAAGCGTGGCGGGTCAGGCTTCGATCACGGCACTCGTCGAGCGTGTGCGGCCAGATATTATCGTGAATGCGACCGCCTATACAGCGGTCGATCGCGCTGAAACCGAGACCGAGCTTGCGCACACGATCAATGCCGTGGCACCCGGTCTGCTTGCCCGCGCCGCGCAGGCAGTGGGTGCCTGCATGGTGCATTACTCAACGGACTATGTGTATGCCGGTACGAAAAATTCACCCTATGTCGAGACGGATGAGACGCAGCCGTTGTCGGCCTATGGTCGCAGCAAGCTCGCGGGGGAGCGCGCGGTCGCAGAGGCCTGCCCAAGGCATTTAATTTTTCGGACGAGCTGGGTCGTGGGCGCCCATGGTGGAAACTTTTTAAAGACCATGCTCAAGCTTGCGCAGGAGCGAGATGCACTCAGGGTGGTGGCCGATCAGGTGGGGGCACCAACCTCTGCG
This sequence comes from Burkholderiaceae bacterium, assembly GCA_044368775.1. Classification (GTDB taxonomy): domain Bacteria; phylum Pseudomonadota; class Gammaproteobacteria; order Burkholderiales; family Burkholderiaceae_B; genus Zwartia. The sequence continues at coordinate 34,799 of JBILJA010000006.1, read as the reverse complement.
GCGCTGATTGCTGAAACCACCACGCAGATTTTGAGTCAGATGGCTGGACAGTCCGAGGACGATCCGCGCTGGGGTGTTTACCACCTGACTGCCGGTGGCGCGACGAACTGGCATGCGTATGCGAGCTATGTGATTGCGCAGGCGCGTGCTGCAGGTTGGCCGATCAAGGTGGCTGATGATGCGATTGCGGCGATTCGCACAGAGGACTATCCCGTGGCTGCGACGCGACCGATGAATTCTTGTCTGGATACGAGCAAGGTGCGGCAAGCGTTTGGGGTGAGTCTGCCGGATTGGCGGGTGGGTGTGGATGGGGTGTTGATGGCGATTAAGTCAAATATTTAATGATCAGTTTTAATTTGTTCTACGGCTTCTACGAATCGCTTCTTCATCCACATACTAAGACAATGTAAGACCTTTAATTCATAAAAACCAGATTCGAATCGTACCGAATTTGGTACAATTCATGTAATGGCTTTACTAATCAAGCTCAACGTCGTTTTCTTTCAGTTAGCGAGCGGGGAGGAACCAGTTAGGAAATGGCTTAAGGCATTGGACGCCGTTGATCGGCAGACGATCGGGCGTGACCTTAAAACGCTGCAGTTTGGATGGCCAATTGGCATGCCACTTGTTCGCTTGATTGATGGTGGCATATGGGAGCTCAGAACTAATTTAACGAATCGGATCGCAAGGGTTCTTTTTGCAGTCGATGATGGAACAGTCGTACTTTTGCATGGTTTCATCAAGAAGCAGCAAGCAACGCCATTAACAGAACTCCGTATTACGAAAGTCCGGTTGGCTGCCCACAGGAGAGGTGGATGAAAAACAAACATTCAGGTAGTAGTCTTGATGATTGGCTCGAAGAAGAGGGTCTACTTGAGGATGCGACAGCTGTTGCTGTAAAGCGCGTCATTGCATGGCAAATTTTGCAGGCAATGGAAAAACAGCAGATTACTAAAACCGATATGGCCAAAAGGATGCACACAAGCCGCGCTGCACTGAATCGTCTGTTAGATGAAAGTGATACAAGCGTGACTCTGATGACCTTAGCTTCGGCAGCTGCCGCACTCGGTAAAAAAATGCAGTTTCAGTTGCAGCCTGACTAGCTCCCTATGACCACTAAAATCCTCATCGTTCGTACCTCTTCGCTTGGCGACTTGATACACATGTTGCCTGCGATCTCTGACATTGCGCGTCATGTGCCGGAGGCGCAGATCGACTGGTTGGTGGAGGATAGTTTTGCGCAGATTCCTGCGTGGCATCCTGCTGTGAACGAGGTGATTCGTGTTGCGCATCGTCGCTGGCGCAAGGCCTGGTGGTCGGCTGAGGTGCGCGCTGAGCGTCATGCGCTTGAGCGCGATCTGCGCGCGCGTCGTTACGACATCGTGCTGGATATGCAGGCGTTGTTGAAATCGGTATGGCTCACACGCATGGCGTCTGGCACCAAGCATGGTCTTGGTTTTACCTCCGCACGTGAGCCGCTGGCCGCGTTGTTTTATGACGTGCGTCATCGTGTGAAATTCTGGCAACCTGCCGTCACGCGTCAGCGTGAGCTCGCGGCTGCTACGTTTGGTTACACCTACGAGGGAGCGCCAGACTTTGGTTTGCATGCTTTTGAAGAAGAGGCGCGCGTATTACGGTCGCACGAGGATGCCTATGCGGTGATCATGCCCTCGGCGAGTCGTGACGACAAGCTCTGGCCGGTCGAAGATTGGCACGCAGTGTTTGATCGTCTAAATGATGACGGTTTGCAACTGAAGTTGTTGGCTGGGAATGATGCGGAAATGCAACGAGCCACAGCCTTAGTGGCAGGGCGCTCGAACGCATTGGTGCTGCCGCGTATGGATCTGACCGAAGCGGCGCGTTGTTTGGCGGCGGCGAGAGTCATGGTTGGATTAGATAGCGGATTGACGCATCTCTGCGCTGCCCTGGGGCGTCCAACAATTGGTATTTATAAAGCATCCACCCCGGTCAGAACCCCTTTGGTGGGCGCAGGCTTTAACGCCAGCCTAGGTGATCGGGGTCAATCTCCCTCGCGTGAGGCAGTTTTAGGTGCATTGAACGACGCTCTGCGCTAGTATCTCGGCATGGCACAACAGGCGTACACCCTCCTTTTGAGATTGCTGTCCCCTTTGATTTGGGGATGGATGTATTGGCGCGCTCGACGCGCGGGCGGCGTTTGGCAGATTTTTTCGGCTGATCGGTTTGGCTCGTACGCACTGCCCTGGGATGGTGAAGCACCGCTTTGGGTGCATGCGGTGAGCCTAGGTGAGACGCGTGCAGCGCATTCTTTGATCGTGTCCTTGTTGTCGCGAGGTGATCGCGTGTTGTTGACGCACACCACACCCACGGGTCGTGCCGAGGGCGCAAAGTTGTTTGCCGCCGAAATCGCGACGGGTCAATTGCGACAGCAATGGCTGCCTTATGATTTTCCGGGTGCGACGCGCCGATTTTTTAAACACTACCACCCAAGGCTTGGCATTTTGATTGAGCGAGAGGTCTGGCCTAACCTGTTGGATCAAGCCCAAGAAGCCGACGTGCCCATGATCTTGGCGAGCGCGCGCTTTTCTGAGCGGGCGCAGGGCCATGTTCGACGGATTGATCAGGTGTTCTTAAGCCTCATGCGTGATGCGTATGCGAGTATTGACCTCGTGCTTGCTCAGACCGAGGATGATGCGCGCAGATTGTTCGAGGTGGGTGCCACTAACGTTCAGATCGTCGGCAATTTAAAGTTTGATGTAGTGCTGCCTGGGTTGGCAGTCGATGCGGGACGCGCCTGGCGGCATCGACTGACAAGACCTGTGATCTCGATTGCGAGTACGCGTGAGGGTGAGGATGCGATGTTTGTGTCTGCGATCCAGCACCAGTTAAAGCATCCCGAGGTATTGCCAGAAGATCATGCGGTCCATGCCGTACATTTTGATCCGATTCTGACGCCCATCCCTGTTGCGGCAGAAGTCGAGAGCAAGACCTTAGCACCGGTAGCGTATCCCATCCCGGCTTCACCGCCACCGCTATTTTTCTTAATTCCCCGTCACCCTCAACGCTTTGACGAGGCGGCGAGGTTGTTGGAACAGTCGGGCTTAAGTTTTGTGCGATGGTCGGATATTCGTCACAACACGCATGCGGATCGTGCGTTGTCCGACGTGCGTGTGGTGTTGGGTGACACTTTAGGTGAGATGCCATTCTTTTACGCGGCGAGCGATGTCGCGATTGTGGCAGGTAGTTTTGCACCACACGGCGGGCAAAATCTGATTGAGGCCTGCGCGATGGGCACGCCTGTGATCGTGGGTCCTTTTGCGCGTAATTTTGCGGATGCGGTGCAGGGTGCTGTAGCGGCAGGCGCTGCGATCCAGATTCAAAGCTCTGAGATCGTGGATCCCGCCTTGCGTGCGGTGGCGACTGCACTCAATTGGCTCAAGGAGCCTGAGGCGTTGGGTGAGCGCGGTCGCTTAGGTCGGGAGTGGGTCGCACTGCACACGGGCGCCACAGCCCGTATTTTGCAGCACATCAACGATTTTGAAGTTGCGCGGGACCAAGACTTAAAGCGTCGGCATTAAGCGGCACGGGGAGTCGATTGGTCGCTGTACGACCGGCTTCGGCGCGGGGCGTGCCGAACCAGCCTTGACCGACGCCATAGACACCAAGATTCATCAACATCAAAACAATAAACACAGCGCGCATGCGTTGATACCTTATCAGGTGATACCTCATCAAGAACTCACTTTAATGGGTGCCTTGCGCTGAGTCAAACTATGCGCTTTGCAATACCCGCGCCAAGCCATCAAGCACTGGGTGTGCAATGAACTTGATCTCGAGTGAAGCGAGCATGCGACGGATCTCGGGTTCGACCTCGGGCCAGCCTCCACCACTCACGCACAGGATCGGCGCCAAACCAAAGCGTCGGTGTGTGATTTCGCATTGGCGCCAGACCGCACCGGTTTGTGCAGCGACCACGCCTGTGGAAATGGCTTGCAGGGTGTGGGTCGGATAGTCGGAGCCCGCACCACTTGCGAGCGGCAAGTTTGCAGTGCCTTGAGCGAGCGACTGTCGCATCAGTGCTGGGCCGGGCAGAATGAGTCCGCCTTCAAAGCGCTTTTCTGGGCTGAGGGTGTCGATAGTGGTTGCAGTACCGAAGGTGGCGAGAACCAGTGGGGGGTGCACTTTTGGAAAATGTCCGGCGAGCCCTAGAAGCGCAGCCCAACGATCGGCACCAAGCTGTTCGGGTTTGTCGTAGCCATTGTGCACGTCGAGTTGGCGCGTTGCGGATGCATTCCAGCTTAGCGGGCAGCTAGCCTCTCGAAAAACCTCCGTCAGCATGTCTGCCACAACGCTACCGGCAACATTGACACCCATGGCCGCACGCGGCTGCACAGGTAGCGTGGCCAGCCATTTGCGCAGTCGCTCGGGGAGTTGCGCCAGCGGGTTGAGTGCGATCGCATGAACGGCACTCTCGCGCCCTAGGCTCGCGTGAAACCAGCCTAGTTTGAGGCGACTATTGCCGACGTCGAGCAAGACGATCATGGTGTTCCCTCTGTTTTTAAAGCGTTCGTGGGTCGAATCGAAACATCGCCGACCACCACGGGTATCACGCCAGTATCCGTCAATACACGCAAGCGTCCAAGGAGGTCGGTGCCTTGTGCCAGGCCTTGATAGAGGATGTTGCCTTGATCGATGACGTCTACGGTTTGTCCGGCGAGTGCATCGACTATATCAAACGAAGGTTTAAATGCCGAGTATCCGTGATCCGCATAGTCTTTGAGCGCCTGTTGCCAAGCTTGGGCGAGATGCGCCACAAGAGTGGCGGGGGTAATAAACGCTTGATCAGTAAGCGCCTGAATCTGACTCAGGTCAGCGATCTCGCGGTCAAGTTGCGCACTTAGTACGTCGGCGCCTTTGAGGTTAAGCCCCATGCCAACCACGACCGTGGACGAGGGGGCCGTTTCAATCAATAAGCCTGCAAGCTTGGCACCGTGCCACTGCACGTCATTGGGCCACTTGAGCGTGAGATGCTGGACGAGGTGTTGCGTGAAGTGTTGGAGCTCTGCGTCTGAACTTTGTGCACTGATAAAAGATCTGAGCGCCAGACAGGTGGTTACACCGAGCGCCGGAGCAATACCTGGCAGCTGCGCCAGCGGGATCGGAGTTTCAAAAGCGCAGGAAAACATCAACGTTGATCCAGCCTCGTTCGCCCAAGGGCGACCGGCACGGCCTTTGCCCGCGGTCTGACGATGGGCACCTAAGAGCCAGGGACGAGGAGGGGGGAGCGTGGTGGTTGCGAGACTGCTCTGTGCGTCACGCAGCTGTTGTCTCGCACGCTGAGTCAAGTCCGCATTGGTGGAGCCAGTGCTACTGACCCATTGCACTGAGCCAAAGGCTGGCAGGGCCTCGCTAAGCGTTGCGCTCAGATCTTCGGGGCTTGGAAAGGCGGGGTTGAGGTCGGAGTGGACAGAAATGCGCATTCCTTGATTTTACGGGGTGAATTATGATGGAGGGAATCAGTCTGACTGAAAGTCGCATTTTTTGACGGATTCCAGTTCCTTATGGCGTTACCTTCTCCTCCTGTAGCACCCGTCACATCCGCTGCCCAACGTACCTCACTCGTGTCGGTGGAGGGTGGGCGTTGTGTGCTGATGGGCAACTGGAATGTTCAGGCTTTGGCGATCAAGGGCGAGGTCAGTCGGCGTCGCGAGGCTTTATCCGCGGCCAAGGGCGCGGATGCTTGGGATCTCTCCAAAATGGGTTTGCTGGATGCGGTCGGTGCTCAGTTGCTGTGGCAATATTGGGAGCAAAAGATCCCACCGGGGACGGACCTGTCTCCGGGGCAGCAGGCACTGTTTGAGATTTTGGCGGATCACCCAATCGAGCCTGCCCCCCAGAATGTACCGACTGACCGCTTGGCTTGGGTTGTGGCGATCGGTGCAGGGCTGTTTGTATTAGCGGAGCATGGAAAAAAGCTTTTGCTCCTGCTTGGTGGGTTTGTGTTGGATTTTGCAAAGCTTGTGCGACACCCTTTACGCGGCCCCTGGCGTGAAATTTCTGCTCAGGTGTATCGCGTGGGGACTCAGGCCTTGGGGATCACTGCGCTGGTGGGGTTTTTGGTTGGCGTCGTGCTGTCTTATTTGTCGGCGCAACAGCTTGCGGTGTTTGGTGCGGGTCAATTTATCGTCAAGTTGCTGGGCGTTGCGACCGTGCGAGAGTTGGGACCTGTGCTAGCCGCGATTTTGGTGGCGGGACGCTCGGGCTCGGCGATTACGGCTCAAATCGGTGTGATGCGTGTGACCCAAGAGCTTGACGCGATGCAGGTAATGGGGATTTCCCAGGGGCAACGTTTGATTTTGCCGCGTGTCATTGCGCTGGCGATTGCGATGCCTTTGCTGGTCTTGTGGACCGATGCGCTAGCCTTGCTGGGCGGGATGATCGCAGCCAAATTTGAGCTGGACTTGTCGATGCAGTGGTTTTTTAGTCAGTTGCCCGATGCGGTGGGAATCACCAACTACAAGATCAGCTTGATCAAGGGTGTGACTTTCGGTGTCTGGATCGCCTTGATCGCCTGCCACTTTGGGTTGCGGATTGAGCCCAATACCGAGAGTCTGGGGCGCGGTACGACGGCTTCGGTGGTGACGGCGATTACAGGGGTGATTTTGATCGATGCTTTGTTTGGGATCTTGTTTGACGAGATGAGGATTTGATGGGGAGTCCCATTATCGAGGTGGACAATCTCACGACGGCGTTTGGGACGCACGTCGTGCACAAGGATTTGAATTTAAAGATTTATCCCAAGGAAATCCTCTCTTTAGTGGGTGGCTCGGGCTCTGGCAAAACGACCTTACTCCGTCAGATTTTAGGTCTAGATCGCCCGCGTTCGGGAGTAGTGAAGGTGTTTGGTCGTCCTGTGCATGATTATGTGGGCGCCGAGCGTATCACGTTGACTCAACGTTGGGGAATGTTGTTTCAAGCGGGGGCGTTGTTTTCCGCCTTGCCGGTGTTTGATAACATCGCTCTTCCTTTACGCGAGGTACACAATCTTCCGGAGGATTTGATCCGCGAGGTGGTGTTGATGCGTCTGAGCTGGATGGGGATGTCGGAGCGCGATGCGGCCCTGATGCCGTCTGATCTCTCGGGCGGCATGATCAAACGTGTGGCTTTGGCCCGTGCGCTGGCGCTGGATCCTGAACTGTTGTTTCTGGACGAGCCCACTGCCGGCCTGGATCCGCAACGCTCGGACGAGTTTGTGGAGTTAATCCATGCGCTGCATCGTGAACTGGGGTTTACTGTCGTGATGGTGACACATGACCTCGATACGATCGCGGCCTTGTCGACGCGCGTGGCGGTGCTGGCGGAAAAGAAAGTATTAGTCGAAGGTACGCTCGAGGAGGTGATGCAGGTCAAGCATCCCTTCCTTGACGCGTTCTTCCATGGCGAACGCGCAGTGCGTGCGTTTGGCGTGAACAATCCAAAGGAACAGAATCATGGAAAATCGTAGTCATGCCCTCCTGGCGGGACTATTTGTGTTGTTGCTGACGATAGCGGCGGGGGTGACTGCAATTTGGGTCAGCAAGCAAAATCTGCCGCGCATTCCCTACGAGTTGATCGCAACCTCCCCCGTCACTGGCCTGTCTGTGCAATCCGAGGTTCGCTATCAGGGCGTGCCTGTGGGAAACGTTCAGTCTCTGCGCTTTGTCGCTGAACAGCCTGGCAAGGTGTTGATTTTGATTGGCATTGATCCGAAAACGCCTGTCACACGAGCGACTTGGGCTGAAATTGTGATTGCAGGTGTGACAGGAATCTCAAATGTGGAGTTGCGCGACGATGGGACGTCGACCACTCGACTCGAGTCGAGTGCGACCAATATTCAACAGATTCCGATTCGACCGAATTTTCTGGACCGTCTGATCGCGCAGGCGACAATGATGGCGCCTGCGGTAGAGGGTTTGCTGGTCCATATTCAAAAAATCGCGAGTGATGAAAATATGGAAGCAATAAGTTCGACCCTGCGCAATGTCGCGTCTTTGTCCGACCAGCTCAAGCGTTCTGTCGTGTTGCTCGAGCCTGGGTTGGCCAAGGTCCCAGCCCTCATCGATGGACTGACGGTGACGGGCCAGCGTGTGGATGAGGCCATGGTCGATATCCGTAAGCTCTCGCTTTCAGCGCAAAAAACGCTGGATGGTTTGAATGCGCCGGGGGGGGCGATGATGCAGATGACGCAGAGTCTCAAAGACATCAGACAGGCTGTCGCGCAGTTGCAGGGATCGACCTTGCCGGATGTGTCGATGTTGATGCTGGGTGCCACCGATGCATCGCGCGCGTTAACGCAAACGGCACGTCAGCTGAGCCAATCACCGCAGTCATTGATTTTTGGTCCACCACGTGCCGTGGCGGGACCGGGTGAGGCAGGTTTTGCAGGTTTTGGCGCCTCTGGGCGCTGAGGATATCAAGATGAACATGTTGACGATGATGCGTTTGGGTGCTGCATTGAGTGTGGTGAGTCTGCTGACCGCGTGCGCGTTGGGCGAGAGTGCGCCTACGCCCAAGCAGCTTGATTTAGGCGCGGGCGCGATGACGAGAGCCACTGCGGGCACCTCTACAGGGGGCGCGACGGCGTTGGCGCCAATGCCTCCGATCGCAGTGCCTCCCGCAAACGCGGCCTCGCTTTTGACCGAGGCGATGGTGGTGTGGCGAGTGGGTGATCAAGGACAGCCGCAAGCCTACGCAACTTATCGTTGGGTCGCGCCGCCTGCGCGACTCGTCACGCAGCGCATTGTCGACCGGTTATCCTTGCAGGGCGCGGTGCTGCAGCAAAGTATCGGTGCGGAGGTCCCTCAACTGCGCCTCAATCTGCAGCGTTTCGAGCAAACGTTTTCTGTTGATGGTGGGTCGAGTCAGGCACAACTGACGTTGCAGGCTGTGCTCGTGCGAGGATCTGAGGTGGTGAGTCAGCGATTGATCAATATCCAAGTGCCCGCTACAACCCAAGATGCTCCCGGGGGGGCGCTGGCTTTGCGCGTTGCAACCGATCAAGCTGCTGAACAAGTGGCACAGTGGCTTACCAGTTTGCGTGCGACGCTCAAGCGTTAAGCGCCACAATGGCGCGCACTGATTGAATCAATGAATATATATCAATTGAATACATACTGATTTATGCCTGCTCACACTGAAAATACGAGTTTTGATGGCCTCGCGGGCCTCATCGATTGTGCGATCGACTGGCCTGAGGGTGTGCCGACCGGCTGGTCGCTGATTTTGCATCCCAACCCTTCTCAAGGGGGTACGCGTGACAACAAGGTGGTCACTACACTTTCTCGTGCCTGCGTGCAGCAAGGGTTGGTTTCATTGCGCCCAAATTTTCGTGGCATCGGTGCCTCGGAGGGGCATTTTGATCACGGTAAGGGCGAGTTGCTCGATATGGCAGCCTTGGTTGAGCAGTTTCGCGCGCGCTATCCCGAGATCGCGGCCAAGCCTTGGGTATTGGGTGGCTTTTCTTTTGGTACTTCAATCGGAGTACAACTGTATGCGCAGTGGGATAAATTAGGTAAAAACTTGCCTAATATCGTCATTTTGACGGGCTCTGCGGCTTTACGTTTTCGTCACAGCGAGGCCAAAGCGCCAGAGGATGCCTTGGTCATCCATGGTGAGCTTGACGAGGTAGTGCCATTGTCCGAAGTAATGGAGTGGGCCCGTCCGTTGGGAATGCCGGTTGTCGTGATCCCCGAGGCAGGACATTTTTTCCACGGTAAATTATTAGTGTTGCGCCAGCTCGTACAGACGCGTTTGAAAGCTTTGTAAAACCATCTTGTTAATACCACCTTATTAATTTCATTTCAGTCGCGGTCAGGGCGGGATGGTCATGCCTATAATAGGTTGTTTATGTCAGTGAGTACCTTTTATGCTTAACCACTCTCTTTGCGCCGCCCGTCGCAGCATCACCTCGGTCGCGAATGCTGCAGTGGTGACGCTCGTCCTTATGATTGCGTCGACCCTCACGCCGGTCTGGGCGCAAAAAGCATCCTCAGAAAAGTCAGCAGCACCTGCTGCAGCCGCTCCCGCCCCGCCTTCGACTGCAGCATTGGCCGCGACAGCGCCTTCGGTGCTGTCCCCTGTTCAGGTCGGCGAACTCTCTGCTGTACCCGTCCCTGCGATCGCCGCCAAGGCCTGGATTACCGTGGATGTGACGAGCGGTCAGATTGTGGCTGCGTCCAATCCTGACATGAAAATCGAGCCTGCCTCATTGACCAAGATTATGACGGCCTATGTGGCGTTTACTGCCATCAAGGAAAAGCGTCTGACGCTAGAGCAACAGGCCAATGTGTCGCAGCTGGCCTGGAAAACGCGGGGTTCGCGCATGTTTATCGAGCCACGCAAGCCGGTGACGGTTGACGAGTTACTGAAGGGCGTGATTATCCAGTCAGGCAATGACGCGTCTGTTGCCTTGGCCGAAGCCGTCTCGGGAAGCGAGTCGGCTTTTGTTTCTGTCATGAACGAAGAAGCCCGTCGCATGGGCATGACGAATACGGTCTTTATGAATACAACGGGCTTACCTGACCCGCAGCATGTGACGACGGTGCGTGATCTGGCCACAATCGCTCGCCGGATGATCAACGATCATCCGACTTATTTTCCGTACTATGCGATGCGTGAGTTTACGTACAACAAAATTAAGCAATCCAATCGCAATCGTTTGTTGTGGGCGGATCCTTCGGTCGACGGCATGAAGACCGGGCATACGGATGCAGCGGGGTATTGTCTCGTGGCGACCGCCAAGCGCGGTGATCGTCGCGTGATCACAGTGTTGGTCGGCTCTGACAGCATGGCGACACGTGCTGAGGAAAGTCTCAAGTTGTTGAATTGGACCTTCCAAAACTTTGAAACAGTCAAGCTATTTGATCAGACCCATGCTGCGGTCGAAGCTCAAGTCTGGCAGGGTAAGGTTGACACGACTAAGCTTGGCGTATCCGAGCCGTTGTGGGTGACGGTGCCGCGCGGCAAGGCCGGCGAGGTCAAGACGATCGCCAAACGCCCTGACCCCTTACTCGCCCCGTTGGCCAAGGATGAGCGCGTCGGCACACTGACTCTGATGCTGGATAATAAGTTGTTGTTGACCCGTCCATTGCTGGTTCTTGAACCTGTTGAGCGCGCTGGCTTTGTGGGTCGCACGGTGGATTCTGTGAAATTGTGGTTCCGTAAAAAACCTGAGTAAAAAACTTCAGTGATTCTTTTAAAAGAGAGCATAGATAAAAATGGTTCAGAATATGTTGATTCAAGGTATTTCGGGCGATCCGATTGTGTATTTGAATGGTGTTTTCGGACCCTTGTCCGAAGCCAAAATCTCGGTGCTTGATCGTGGTTTTATTTTTGGTGATGGGATCTACGAGGTGGTGCCGATCTATCACGGCAAGCCTTTCCGTATGGAGCAGCACCTAGCGCGCCTTGAGCGCAGCCTAGCCAAGCTTCATATTCAGCAGCCAATGACAAAGCCACAGTGGGTAGGTTTAGTCCAGGATCTTGTGTCCAAGACAACTGAAGCGACTGGCATGGTCTATATCCAGATCTCGCGTGGCGTGGCGAAGCGCGATCATGCCTTTCCCGTGCCGGCGGTCAAGCCGACCGTGTTTGCCATGGTCGCACCGATGACGCCACCGAGCGCCGCTGTTCGTGAAAAAGGTGTGCGTCTGGTTAGCATCCCTGACATGCGCTGGTTGCATTGCGATATCAAATCTGTTTCCTTGCTCGGTAACGTGCTGGCCAAGCAGGCTGCCGTCGATGCAGGCGTCGACGAGGTTGTGCAGTTCCGAAATGGCAACTTGACCGAGGGTGCTTCCTGCAATATCTGGGTTGTTAAAGGCGGCAAGGTGATTGCACCCTTAAAAGACAACTTGGTGCTCGAAGGCATTCGCTACGGTTTGTTTGAAGAGCTATGTAAAGAATCCGGCATCCCGTTCGAGCTGCGTGTCGTCCCCGAGCAAGAGGTTCGTCAAGCGGACGAAATGATGATGTCGTCTGCGACGCGTGAAATCTTGCCGGTGGTCGAACTCGACGGCAAGGCGGTTGGTGCAGGCAAGCCGGGTCCGATCTATCAAAAACTCCGCGCCGCCTACGACGCACGAATCGCTGCGTTGATTTAATGCATTTTTGTCATCGAGGTGGCAGCTAACGTGCCTATTCCTGAAAGCGAATCATTGATTGAGTATCCGAGTGCCTTTCCCATCAAAGTGATGGGAAAGCAAAACCCCGAGCTTGCTCAGGTCTTGACTGCGCTTGTGCTTGAATTTGATCCGACGTTTGATCCGGCAACGGTCGAGATGCGTCCGAGCAAGGGCGGCAACTATATGGGGCTGACCTTTACCGTCACCGCGACCTCGCGCGAGCAACTCGATAACTTGTATAAAGCTTTGCACGGACACCCCATGGTGTCGATCGTGCTGTGATCCGCCAATCTTGAGTCGTATGTGGCCGCGTCCGACGCCGTATGAGCCTGTTTGGCGTGCCATGCAAGCCTTTACCGAAGCGCGCACCCCAGACACGCCCGATGAAATCTGGCTCGTCGAACACGAACCTGTTTATACCCTGGGTCAAGCCAGCAAGCCCGAGCATCTGCTCAATCCCGGCAACATCCCTGTTGTACAAACGGACCGAGGCGGTCAGGTGACTTATCACGGTCCCGGCCAGGTCATGGCCTATATCCTCGCGGATCTCAGACGTTCCGGGCGGTTTATCAAGGCCATGGTGCATCAGATCGAGGAGGCCACGATCGAGACGCTAAAGCTTTATGGCATCGAGGATGCTTGCCGCAAAGAAGGTGCACCCGGGGTATATGTGCCTATGATGGGTACTGCAAAATCGGACGCCGAGCTCGCCAAAATCGCCGCCTTGGGCATCAAGGTCCGCAATGGTTGCACCTACCATGGCATGGCGCTCAATGTCGACATGGATTTGACTCCATTTGACGGCATTAACCCCTGTGGCTATGCGGGTTTGCAGACGGTGTCTATGGCGCAATACGGTGTGACTGCGGGTTGGGATGAGGTTGCGCAAACATTGTCCCAACAAATTACAAGGTACTGCGGTTTGTCACTTTCCAACAGGTAAAATGACCATTCACAGTCACTGAACGGCTGGGCGCAAACGTCCACGTACATTATGTCCACACAACCTGAACAAACCTCGGTCGCTGCAGCACCAGCAGCACCTACCGCAGCACCTACCGCAGCGCCTTACGACGCGACTCAAAAGCAGAAATCGCTGGCCAAGACCTCGCGGATTCCAATCAAGGTCGTCGCGGCTGAGCGTCTGAAAAAACCGGACTGGATCCGCGTCAAAGCAGCGCCCGCAGGTTCCAGGTTTTACGATATCAAGCGCATTTTGCGCGAGCACAATCTGCATACCGTGTGCGAAGAAGCCTCCTGCCCCAACATCGGTGAGTGCTTTGGTAAGGGCACGGCGACTTTTATGATCATGGGTGACAAGTGCACCCGTCGTTGTCCGTTTTGTGATGTCGGCCATGGCCGTCCCGACCCTCTCGATGTCAACGAGCCGGTCAACCTGGCGCGTACGATCGCAGCACTCAAGCTGACCTATGTGGTGATCACCTCCGTTGATCGTGATGACCTGCGCGATGGTGGTGCGGGACATTTTGTGGAGTGTATTCAAAAGGTCCGCGAGCTCTCGCCTGAGACGCGCATTGAGGTGCTGGTGCCTGACTTCCGCGGTCGTCTCGATCGCGCGCTAGAGATTCTGGATGGCGGTCCACCCGATGTGATGAACCACAACCTTGAGACGGTGCCACGTTTGTATAAGCAAGCCCGCCCTGGTTCGGACTATATGCATTCGCTTAAGCTACTCCAAGAGTTTAAAAAGCGTCACCCCAATACACCCACCAAATCTGGTTTGATGTTGGGCTTGGGCGAAACCGACGAAGAAATCCTCCAGGTCATGCGCGACATGCGCGCGCATGATGTGGAAATGCTGACGATTGGTCAGTACCTGCAGCCCTCCGAGCATCACTTGCCTGTGCTGCGTTACGTGCATCCCGATACGTTCAAAATGTTCGAACGCGAAGCGAATGCGATGGGTTTCCATCACGCGGCGGTGGGTGCGATGGTACGGTCTTCGTATCATGCGGACGAGCAGGCGCATGCGGCGAGTCTGAGTGCAGCGGGCTAAAGACCAAAGGCTACACGCACACTATGCAGCTTCAAGGTATCCGGGTCATTGACCTCACACGGATTTTGTCTGGTCCGTTTTGTACGATGTTTCTGGCCGACATGGGTGCGGAAGTCATCAAGATCGAGGATCCCAAGGGTGGTGATCCTGTGCGCCAGCAGGGCGAGGCGCCTAATGGCTACTCCTACTATTTTGCGTCTTTTAACCGTAACAAGCGTTCGATCACGCTTGATTTGCGTGCACCTGAAGGCAAAGAGATATTGCGTGAGTTGCTCAAGACCGCGGATGTGGTGGTGAACAACTATCGTCCGGGCATCATGGACAAGATGGGCTTTGGTCGAGAGGCGCTCTCTCTGATCAAGACGGACTTGGTGAGTTGTAACGTCACAGGATTTGGTCTGGATGGTCCCTATGCGGATCGACCTTCTTTTGATTTTGTCGCGCAAGCCATGAGTGGCTTTATGAGCGTCAATGGTTCGGCCAGTGAGCCACCGATGCGGGCAGCGCCGCCGATCTCGGATTTGATCGCAGGCTCGTATGCGGCGATGGGGATTTTGGCGGCATTGGTCAGGCGCGCGCGCACAGGGCAGGGCGAGGAGGTCACGACCTCGTTGACCGATGGCTTGACAAGTATGTTGGCTTTTTTGGCGACAAATTATTTTGCAACAGGTCAGTTGCCGTTGCGCACGGGCAATGATCATGCGCTGGCTTCGCCCTATGGCTTGTTTGAGGCCTCGGATGGTCAGGTTGCGATCGCGCCGAGTAACGATACGTTTTATTTCAAATTGTTGGCCGCACTCGATCTCGAGCATTTGCGTGAACGCCCTGAGTTTGCCAACAATTCGTTACGCTTTGCGAATCGCGAGGCGATCAATGCGGCTTTGAACGAAAAAGTCCGACAAAAACCCATCGCGCACTGGATAGCAAAGCTCAACGAAGCAGGTGTGCCCTGCGGGCGCGTGCTCAATATCGGCGAGGTGTTTGACGATCCCCAGACGCAACATCAGCAGATGCGCTTAACGATTGAGCATCCACAGCACGGGCGCCTAGATGTGCTCGGTTTTCCGATCAAGTTTTCGGACGAGCCTTGCCTGATTCATCGTCCACCTCCGGATTTGGGTGTAGATAACGAAGCGGTATTGAATGAGCTGGGCTTGAGTCCGAAGGCGATCGCCTCTCTTAAAAGCCGTGGAATTGTGTAATAGATTGTGTAATATTGAATGCATTATTCGACCGCATTATTTGACCTCATTCCTTGACTTAACTTACGAGAATCATCATGTCAGAACAATCCAAAAAATTTGTGACGGTCACCGAAGTCGGAACCCGTGACGGTTTTCAAGCTGAGCCAGAGTTCATCGCAACAGCCAATAAGGTCGCGACGATTAACGGACTCATCGATGCCGGTGTGCGTAGCATTGAGGCGACTTCTTTTGTGTCCCCCCGTGCGCTTCCTCAGTTAGCCGATGCGGCCGAAGTGTTGGCCCAGGTGCATCGCAATCCAAACGTGCGTCTCGCAGTGTTGGTGCCGAATGCGCGCGGTGCTGAGCGCGCTGCGGCGGCCAAGGCTGACATGATGGTAGGCTTTATTTCCGCGAGCGAAAGCCATTGCAAAACAAACCTCAACAAATCGATCGATCAGGCGATTGCGGACTTTGCTGAGGTGGTGCCGATTGCTCGTCAGTGGGATATCAAGCTGCGCGGTGCGGTGGCCACAGCCTTTGGTTGTCCCTTTGAGGGCGAGGTCTCGCTTGACAATATTTTGAAGATCGTCGGATCCTACGATGCACACGGCATTCGCAACATCACGTTTGGAGACACGACGGGGATGGCCACGCCTCCTGTGGTGACGCGCGTGGTCGATGCCGTGCGTAATAAATATCCTGATATGGAAATCGCTTTGCATTTCCACAATACACGCGGCGTGGGTCTGGCCAACGTCATGAATGGCTTGCAGCTCGGCGTGCGTGAGTTTGAGTCATCAATCGCCGGTTTGGGCGGCTGTCCGTTTGCACCAGGTGCGACCGGAAATATCTGTACCGAAGACCTGGTCTATCTGCTCGAAGAGTGCGGGTATGAGACAGGGATTGATCTGGAAAAACTGATCGGCGTTGCCAAGCAGGTCGAGCAGATGATGGGGCGTCAATTGCCCGGTCAGATGATGAAAGCCGGTCCTCGTCTCAAATTGATGTCGCTGGATTCGGTGCGACGCGCGGTGGGTTAACCAGACATCGCTTTTCATCTTTGTAAAGGTCAGTGATGTCGTCAGACACGAAGCCAGCTCTCAAGGCGTTCGACAATCCAGACGAGCTCTGGAAAATGTATTTTTACGTCTCGTTTTTTAATATCGGGGCGTATTTTTTTACGAGTTCTGCAGATGAGTTTTTGCAGCAGAGTGGGGGTGTTTTAACGCTCCCTATGGGCTTGTTTGTGCTTTTTATGGCGGTCTACTTGGGCGTCGCGTATTGGCTGATTAAAAAGC
The DNA here is from genome assembly GCA_044368775.1 of Burkholderiaceae bacterium. Classification (GTDB taxonomy): domain Bacteria; phylum Pseudomonadota; class Gammaproteobacteria; order Burkholderiales; family Burkholderiaceae_B; genus Zwartia. The sequence goes on along the minus strand of JBILJA010000006.1, from coordinate 18,160 downwards.
AGGCCGTGGACAAGGGTCGTACGCTCTGGCTGTTGCCTTTTATCGCTTGGCACGTATATGCCTATCTCGAGGGGTTAAATGATTTCGACCCGATGTTTGCGGAATCGAGTTTTGATTACTACGATGCGTATCTCTCCGGAGTCCCGGAGACCTTAATCTTGATTAAATTGTTTGTGGCGCTGCGCGAACGCATCGTTACGCCTTAAACCAATAGTACCGGCACCATCGATAGGATCAGCAAAAGCGCCATGACGAGGTTAAAGATTTGGCGCTGTCGTGGTTGGGATAAAACACGTTCGAGTTGAGTGCCAAGCATCACCCAAAGGCTCAGGCAAGGCAGGTTGATGACGGTAAACATCAAGCACGTTGCAAAGATGAACGTATTGGACGCATCAATCGGCATGTAATTACTAAAATAAGTAATCGCCATCAGAAGCGCTTTTGGGTTGACCCATTGAAACAACGCCGCCCCAAAAAAACCCAAGGGATGCCCTTTCGTTTCACCGCGTTTTAAAGGGGTCGTACTCAAGGCAATACGCCAGGCTAGATAAAGCAGGTAGCAAAAGCCAACACCCTTCATGATCTGGTAGCCAAGCGGAAAGAGTTGAAAAAGCTGGTCGAGACCCGCGGCGATGGCGAGCAACATCACGAGATGGCCAGACGAAATCCCCAGCATGTGGGGGATGGTGCGCTTAAAGCCGTAATTGACGCCCGAACTCAGCAACATCATATTGTTCGGACCCGGCGTGATCGACGAGGCGAAGGCAAACATCGCCATCGCCGTCACAATGTGCCAATCAATCATTGGCGCCAGGCTTGACCCATACGCGAGGCAATCTGAAAGGCTTGCCAGGTGGCTTCGACGCTCGCAAGGCCTTTGCCAGCGATATCGTAGGCGGTCCCATGCGCGGGTGTGGTGATCGGGATTGGGAGTCCGCCTTGAACAGTCACGCCCCTCGAAAAGCCAAGTAGTTTGATCGCGATCTGTCCTTGATCGTGATACATCGTGACGATGGCCTGATACTCGCCAGCCTGTGCTTTTAAGAAAATCGTGTCGGCCGGGAAAGGTCCATGAAATGGCGTGTCAGTGGGCCAGCTTTTCGCTTGTAGTGCCGCGACGGCGGGCGCGATGATGTCGATTTCTTCGCGGCCGCAGGATCCGCCATCTCCGCCATGGGGATTGAACGCGGCAATGGCGATTTTGGGTGTTTCAAAACCGCTTGCGAGCAGCGCTTTGTAGATGAGTTCTGAGGCTTGCAGGATCCGTTCTTGACTCAGGTACTGTGCGACATCCTTGAGAGGAACGTGCGAGGAGATGCGTGAGGTCCAGAGGTTGCCGAGTGTGTTGAACTCGCAAAAATATCCTGTGACACCCAAGTACTGCGCAAAGTGATGTAGCTCGTCCTCGTGTTTCATACCGCCCATTTTGAGCGCTTGTTTATTGAGGGGTGCAAAACAAATGGCATCGACATGGCCGGCCAAGGTCGCATCCATGCAGGTATTGAGAATTTTTAACGTCGAAGAGCCATTGAGCGCGCTGACTTGGCCGGTCTTAACATCGTTGGGATCGATGGAGTGAATAGCTAAAAATGCTGGCAGATCTTGGTTGGGACGCTCACGGACCGCATCAAAAGACGCGACCGAGGTGGTCGGAACACGGACCTGCGCGATGTGCTGTCCCTGCTCCCATAACCACGGATCGCCGATGAGTACAACGTTGGCAAGGGTGCAAACAGGATGTTGGGCAAGTAGACGTGCAATGAGCTCGGCGCCGATGCCTGCAGGATCACCGAGGGTCAGTACGACGACGGGGCGGGCGTTTTGCATACGTTTCTCTTTTAATTGGGTTGCCCTATTCTAGGGAGATAATCAATTCCAGTAAAATGAAACTTCATCATTGATTGATATCTAAAAGTTATCATAAAAAATGAAATCCATCGCATGAATCACTACGCCCACACTTTGCTCAATCGCTTGCGTATGCGACAAGTGTCGTTGCTTCTGAATATTCAGGAACACCGAACCTTGCGTGCGGCGGCCCAAGTCATGGGAATGACCCAGCCTGCTGCCACCAAAATGCTGCACGAGTTAGAGGACGCCCTCGGGACAAAGATTTTTGATCGAACGGGCAGAACACTGACTCTCAATGCCGCCGGCAAAACGGTACTGGGGTTTTTTCAAGGGATGCGTGGCAGTCTCGAGTCCTTGGCTCGGGAACTCGATGCGATGCAAATGGGCATCCATGGGACGTTGTCGGTGGGAAGCATTATGGCGGCCTCACCCGCAATCTTGACGGATGCGTTGATCGCGATGCGTCGATCCTATCCTATGCTGTCGATCAATATCTCGACGGCGACTAGCGATGTACTGATCGAGGCGCTCAATCAGGGTGACTTGGACTTGGTGATTGGCCGGATTGTGAGCGTCAAGCATGAAGATTATGTATTTCGACCGATCGCCAACGAAACCTTATCGATTGTGGGGGCCGTGAATCATCCCCTGGCTGGCAAGGCTAAGGTGACCCTGGAGGCTTTACACCAGTATCCCTGGATTCTTCAGGGGCCAGGTAGTCCGATGCGTGCGGTGATTGAGCGAGAGTTTCGTGACCAACATTTGGTGTTGCCTGCGACACTCATCGAGACCTCCTCCATCCTGACTACAGCGGACATCGTGACCCGCACCGATATGATTGCGGTCATTCCCGAATCTGTAGCGGCGATTTTTGCTGATAGCGGTCGGATCAAAGTATTACGCTATCGGATTAAGAACAAGCTTGATCCCTATGGGAGCTTGCTCAAACGTGATCGACCCGCTTCAGCAGCGACAAAAGCATTTTTAACGATGCTTCATCCGCCAGAGCTCAGCCTCTGAATGAGATCAGAGGCTTATATCAGAGGCTTATTTGCCCCAGCGAAACACCAGAGGGTCCAGTCGTTTGGCGGTTTCGATCAGACCACTGCGCACAGCCGGATTCATCGCAGGAAAAGGGTGTCGTGAAACCTCGGCGTCGATGATGCCACCCGCTTTCATGAGGGCTTTGGCAGATAAAATGCCGCCTTGGCGGTTTTCGTAATTGATCAGAGGCAACCAGCGCGTGTAGGCATTGATCGCTTGCTCGCGATTGCCCGCAAACCAGGGATCCATGATCTGACGAATGCCATCCGGGTAGCCGCCACCGGTCATGGCGCCGGTGCAACCTGCTTCGAGATCGGGCAGCAAGGTGATGGCTTCTTCGCCATCCCAAGGGCCTTCGATGGCATCGCCACCGAGCTTGATGAGTTCACGCAGTTTGCTTGCCGCACCCGCAGTCTCGATTTTGAAATAGGAGACGTTGGTGATTTCTATCGCCATCTTTGCCAAAAATGCGGCGGATAAAGGGGTGCCGCTGACCGGCGCATCCTGGATCATGATGGGGATGTTGATTGCGTCCGAGACTTTCTTAAAAAACTCGTATATGTTTGGCTCTGGTACGCGGATCGTCGCGCCATGATAGGGGGGCATGACCATCACCATGGATGCGCCTAAGTCTTGCGCGCGACGACTGCGTTGTGCGCAAATCAGTGATCCGTAATGGGTCGTCGTGACGATGACAGGTACGCGTCCTGCCACATGCTCGAGGATCTCGCGGGTCAGGAGGTCTCGCTCATCATCTGAGATTGAAAACTGTTCAGAGAAGTTTGCCAGAATGCACAAGCCGTGTGATCCCGCATCGATCATAAAATCGACACAACGCTTTTGGCTCGGCAGATCGAGCTCGCCGGATTCTTTAAAGATCGTTGGAACGACGGGAAATACGCCTTGATATCTGGGCTGTGCTGCCATGATCTTTACTCGATGATGTTGAAGTCTTTCAGAAACTCGGTCTTGAGTGTGAGGCCAAGTCCGGGCGTGTTGTCGTCGAGCTGGATAAAACCATCTTTGGCAACAGGCTCACCATCAAAGATGTAGTAGAACAGTTCGTTGCCGACCTCGACATCAAACATGGGAAAGTACTCGCTCATGGGTGAGGCGAGTGTGCTCATGGTCAGGTGATAGTTGTGCATCTGACCGGCATGAGGAATCACCGGTACGCTATAGGCTTCGCACAAGGCATTGATTTTATGTGCGGCAGTAATGCCACCGACACGGTTGGTGTCGTATTGCACGACCGAGACCGCTTTACGATCAAGGAGTTGCTTGAAACCGTACAGAGAGAACTCGTGTTCTCCACCAGAAATTGGAATGCTGGTCAGCTGATTGAGCTCGGCATAGCCATCGATATCGTCGGCTATGACGGGCTCTTCGAGCCAACGGGGCGCGAACTTTTCCAGTTTGGGTAGCATGCGTTTTGCGTACTCTAGGTTCCAACCCATATAGCACTCGAGCATCAGATCGGTATCGTCGCCGATCACTTCGCGGACTGCAGCGACGGATTTGAGGTTTTCCACGACACCTTGTTGCAGATGTGCAGGACCATAGCCAAAGCGCATTTTAAAAGCCTTGAAACCTTGGTCGAGAAAGGTCTGCGCCTCTTTTTGCATTTCATTTAAGTCGGTACGGTAGAGCTTGGAGTAGTAGCAAGGAATCTTTTCTTTGGTGCGACCGCCAAGCAATTTAAAGACCGGCTTGTTGACGCTTTTACCGAGAATGTCCCAGATCGCTAAATCGATGGCAGAAATCGCGGCCATGGCCACGCCTTTGCGTCCCCAAGCATGCGTGCCGCGATACATTTTTTGCCACAGATATTCGTAATCCCAAGGATCTTCGCCGATCACCATCGGTGCGAGGTATTCGTCGATGATGGCTTTAGCGATCTTGGGTGCGAGCGCGACGTTACCGAGACCGACAATGCCGTTGTCAGTCTCGATTTCGACGACCGTCCACGAATGGAAACGGAAGGTACTCATGGTTTCATTTTTTGAGTACACCAAGTCCATGGCGTTTGAACAAAAATTACCTTGAGGTGGAACGGTTTTACCTTTCCATTCAAACACACGGGCGCGGACGGCTTTGATCTTCATAAATACACTTCCTGTGCAGCTTTTAAAAAATTAATTGACTTGAATGTTGTTCTTTTTAATCACGTCGGCATAACGCTTGTTCTCAGCATCGTGAAATGCTTTGAACTGGGCTTGTGACATAGGCTGAATCGTCGCACCAATGGTTTCCAAGCGTTTGGCGGTGTCGGGCATATTGAGCACTTTGTTCACATCCGCATTGACTTTTTTGATCACCGCGGCAGGTGTATTGGCGGGCATATAGACGCCATACCAGGCACTCATCACCAAGGGAACACCCGCTTCTGTCATTGTGGGTGTATTGGGCAGTTGTGGGTTGCGTGCGTCGCTTGCGACAGCCAGTGCTTTGAGTTTGCCGCCACGAATTTGAGGTAATGCCGAGGACATGGTTTCAAAGGCGTATTGAACCTGTCCAGCGATCAGGTCAATCATGGCAGGACTGCTGCCTTTATAAGGAACGTGAACGGCATTGACGCCAGCCAGATCTTTAAAGAGTTCGGCCGCGATATGCTGTGTGCTGCCTGCACCGCTCGACGCAAAGTTCAGTTGACCGGGTTTGCTCTTGAGCAGTTTGACGAGGTCTTGCACGCTGTTGACGGGACTATTGGCTGCGACAACGAGTACGTTAGGCACGGAGCCGGTAAAGGCGACGGGGATGAGATCTTTTGCGTTGTCGTAGTTGAGCTTGAGCAGATGCGGTGCGATGGCTTGCGCGGTCGACACGCCCATCAACATGGTTTGGCCATCCGTTGCTTTGGCCGTCACGTCAGCCGCGAGGGTGTTTGAAGCGCCAGGTCTGTTTTCGACCACCACGGTTTGGCCCCACATTGGTGTGAGTTTGTCTGCGACGGCTCGGGCCATCTGATCTGTACCACCACCGGGCGAGGCGCCGACGAGTAATTTAACGGGCTTTGTTGGCCACTCTTGTGCGAGCACGGGGGTGCTAAGCGACACGGCTAGGCCAAGCATCAAGGCATTGACTAGTTTTGTTTTCACGGGGGTCTCCTGATTCCGTTGTTGGACTTACCCCCACATACTAGAAGCTACATTGATTCACGTAAAATGAAACTTAATGATGAATTGATAACTATTGGATATCAATTTATATCGGTCTTTTAACCGCTTGACAGTGGCAATGCATTTGCATTACCATTATGCATGTTTAGTTTCCCCCTATTTCTCTGATGTCTATTAAGCTTGAAGTTGAGTCTACGCTCACGGATCGGTATCAAACCACGGTGCCCGAAACTGTACGCCGCGCTTTGCGTCTTGGCAAACGTGACAAGATTCATTACACAATTCTCCCCGAAGGGGGGGTGATGCTCACGCGTGCAGAGGTCGCCGAAAAGAATGACCCGGCACTTGACGCGTTTCTGAGTTTTCTTGCCCGCGATGTCGCAACACATCCTGAGAGGCTACAGGCAATAGATCCCGCTTTGGTTAAACGGATGCAATCTCTAGTCGAAGGTCTCGACGTTGATTTGGATGCACCTTTATCGGCAGACGATGAGTGATCCGCGCGTCGAATGAAGGACTCGTGATAAGTGGTTGGACCGTTTTTGCTCACCCACTTTTTTTAACTCAACTTGAGCAACTCACCCGTCAAGTAGAGCTTCTTAAAAAGAAAGATCCGATCGGGTATGTGAGGAAAAATGCTACTAAGCGACTAGCAGCGATCATCAAGTTGGCATTTGAGGTCATACCGCAAGATCCAATGAGGATCGAATATCGTCAAGGCGCAACCTTAGGAACTGAACGCAAACACTGGTTTCGCGCAAAATTCTTTCAGCAGTATCGTTTGTTTTTTCGTTCTCACGCACATGCAAAGATGATTGTGTATGCCTGGGTCAACGATGAGGACACGAAGCGGGCTTATCAGAGTAGCGATGACGCATATTTGGTGTTTCGCAATATGCTAGAAAGTGGTCATCCACCGGACAATTGGGAGCAATTACTCAAAGAAGCTCAAGCAGATTTGCCCCGCTTGAGGCGATACACATTACATGAAAAGTAATCAGTCTCGTCGCCAAAGCGAGTCAGGGTGTTGAGCGGCTTTATTCAGGCAACGCGCCAGGATAAACAGCAAGTCCGACAGACGGTTTAAGTATTGCTGTGGCAGTGGACCGAGCGGTGTCTCGTGATGCAGGGCGACGACAGAGCGTTCGGCACGACGGCAAACGCTGCGTGCCACGTGCGCAAGTGATGCGGCACGCGTACCACCAGGCAGGATAAATTCTTTGAGTGGTTCGAGCCGCGCATTGAAGGCGCTGATCTGTTGATCCAGATACGCGACTTGTTCGGGTTTCATCAAAAAATAACCCGGCACAGCGAGCTCGCTGCCCAGGTCAAACAAAACGTGTTGCGCGGGGGCGATGGCCGCGGAAATGTCTGAGGGCACGTCATCGGCGAGCAATACACCCAAGCAGCTATTGAGTTCGTCCACATCCCCCATGGCTTGCACGCGGGCACTGTCCTTGGGGACGCGTGTGCCGTCACCCAAGCCCGTTGAGCCGTCGTCTCCGGTACGTGTCGCGATGATCGAGAGTCGAGTGCTCATGGTTGTCCTTAGAGTACGTAACGGGCCAGGTCTTGACTGGCAGCTGCTTCTGCGAGCTGATCGTTGACATAGCGTGCATCAATCACGATCGTCTGACCGCTGCTGCTGGTGGCGTCAAAGGACAAGTCCTCCAACAGTTTTTCCATCACCGTATAGAGTCTGCGGGCACCGATATTTTCAGTGCGCTCGTTGACGTCAAAGGCGAGCTCGGCCAAGCGGGTGATCCCCTCCTCGGTAAAGTTTAGATGGACTTCTTCAGTGGCGAGCAAGGCCGTATATTGTTTGGTCAGTGAAGCATCGGTTTCGCACAAAATCTGTACGAAATCTTTGGCGGTCAATGAGTCGAGCTCGACGCGGATCGGAAAACGGCCTTGGAGCTCGGGAATCAGATCCGAAGGGCGCGATAGGTGAAAGGCGCCCGAGGCGATAAACAAAATATGATCGGTGCGGATCATGCCGTACTTGGTGGTGACGGTCGTACCCTCGACCAAGGGCAACAGATCGCGTTGCACACCTTGGCGCGAAACATCTGCGCCGCCGGACTCTTGGCGTGCGGCGATTTTGTCGATCTCATCAAGAAAAACGATGCCATGTTGTTCAACTTTTTGGATCGCAGCGGTTCGGATGTCTTCTTCGTTCACGCGTTTGGCGGCTTCTTCGTCTACCAAGAGCTTGAAAGCTTCTTTGACGGTCATTTTGCGCGATTTGGTTTTGTCACGCGAAAGGCCTGCGAACATGCCCTTGAGTTGTTCAGCCATGTCTTCCATGCCCGGGGGCGTCATGATGTCCATTTGTGGCGTGGGTTGCGCGACTTCGATGTCAATTTCGGTGGCATCGAGGTGACCTTCGCGCAAACGCTTGCGAAAGGTTTGACGTGTGGCGGTTTCTTCGCGGATCGGCGAGCCATCTGCGGCGCGCGGCGGCGTGAGCAACACATCAAGGATGCGATCCTCAGCGGAGTCTTCGGCCAGTGTGCGCACGCGTTTCATTTCTTGTTCGCGGGTCTGCTTGACAGCGATTTCGGCGAGGTCACGAATGATCGTGTCGACATCGCGACCGACGTAGCCGACTTCGGTGAATTTGGTGGCTTCGATTTTGATGAAAGGCGCATCGACGAGCTTGGCGAGTCTGCGAGCGATCTCCGTTTTGCCCACACCGGTGGGGCCGATCATCAATATGTTTTTCGGATGGATCTCGTGACGCAGGGGCTCGGCGACCTGCTGGCGACGCCAGCGGTTACGCAGCGCGACGGCGACAGAACGCTTGGCACGATGTTGTCCGACGATGTATTTGTCCAGTTCGGACACGATCTCGCTAGGCGTCATGGTGGATGCTGACATGCTTATTCCAGTGTTTCAATCAAATGCTGTTGATTGGTGTAGATGCACAGGTCACCCGCGATCTCGAGTGACTGCTTGACGATGACCTCGGGTGCGAGCTCGGTGTGGCGTAACAGCGCCATCGCGGCAGACTGCGCATAAGCACCGCCAGAGCCGATCGCCGCGAGTCCATTTTCAGGTTCGAGGACATCGCCGTTACCGGTGAGCACGAGTGTGTGCTCGCGATCCGCCACGATCAGCATGGCTTCAAGACGGCGTAACACGCGATCGGTACGCCAGTCGCGCGTGAGCTCGACAGCGGAGCGCATTAAATTGCCCTGATGTTTTTCAAGCTTGCCTTCGAAGCGCTCCTGAAGCGTAAACGCGTCAGCCGTCGCACCGGCGAAGCCCGCGAGAATTTTGTCATGATAAAGACGACGGATTTTGCGCGCCGTACCCTTGATGATGATGTTGCCCAGTGTGACCTGACCATCGCCACCGAGAGCGACGCGGTTGCCGCGCCGAACGCAAACGATCGTGGTGCCGTGAAATTGTTCCATGTGTGTACTTTGATAGAGAGTCGAGCTTAAAGTCAACAAGGGCACACTCGTGATATTGCAAGTGTGCCCCGGTGTGTGTGTGTCCTGCGCAAGTCCTGCACGGGAATATTACTTAGTCACCAAACATTTTCTGTCGCATTTCCCGACGCTCTTGTGCTTCTAGTGAGAGTGTTGCAGTGGGACGTGCGAGCAGTCGACGCAAGCCAATCGGCTCGCCTGTTTCCTCGCACCAACCATATTCTCCGCCGTCGATACGCATAATGGATTGCTGAACTTTTTTCAGCAACTTGCGTTCGCGATCGCGGGTACGTAGTTCGAGTGCGTGCTCTTCTTCGATCGTCGCACGATCGGCTGGGTCAGGCACAAATTGCGTCTCACGCAAATGCTCTGTGGTGGCACCTGCATTGCTGAGAATTTCTTGTTCGAGCTGTCTGAGGCGATCACGGAAAAAGCCAAGCTGACGCTCGTTCATGTACTCGGACTCTGGCATCTTGAGCAATTCTGCCTCGGTGGGCAGATTGTTTTCAGATAAATCACCCCGATTGAGAGGCTTTTTCGGCGCAGCTTTAGTGGCAACCGCGGGTGTTTTTGCCGGTGCGGGAGCTGCTTTTTTAGCGGCCGCGACCTTTTTGGATACGGGGGCTTTTGCTGCAGTCGTCTTGCTTGCTGCGGGTTTTGCTGCCTTGGTTACCATTAAAAACACTCCATTAAATAAACTCAACGCACGAGCGCTGAGGGACTACTTGGCCAGACACTGCTCCAGACCTTTGGTAAAGATTTCTTGGGGCAGCTTGCGTCCGATAAAGACCATTTTTGTGGTCTTTTTTTCGTTCGCCAGCCAAGGCTTGCCAGGTTCGGCACCCATCAACATATGGACGCCCTGAAAGAGCATCCGTTTATTGATGCCCTTCATATAAAGAATACCCTTGTAACGCAGCAGGTCGGGTCCGTAGACCTGAACCACACCACCGAGAAACTCCTCGAGGCGCTCTGGATCAAAAGGCTTGTCGGATTTAAAAACAAACGCACCAATGTTGTCGTTGTGCGCAGGCTTGTGATGACCGTGATCATGATCTGGATTGGTGCAGGTCGCGTGATCATGATCATGGCCGTGATCATGGCCATGTGCGTGCGCGTGATCATGTCCGTGACCATGCTCGTGACCGTGATCGTGATCGTGCGCGGCATCGGGATGATCGTCAGCCAGAAACTGTGGATCGATATCCAAGATCGTGTTGAGATTAAAGCCGCTGATGTCGATGATCTTTTTTAGATCGGTATCGCCAAAGTTGACAGCCTCGATGGAGGCACGCGGGTTCATGTGCACGATTCGGCGACGCAACGCTGCGTACTCAGCCTCGGTCACGAGATCTTTTTTGGAGATCAGAATGCGGTCTGCGAAGCCGACTTGTTTTTGGGCTTCTTCTTGCTCGTCGAGCGTGTCCATGCCGTGCTTGGCATCGACGATGGTGACAACCGCATCGAGGCGATAGTACTCGGCGATGTCATCGTCCATGAAAAACGTCTGACAAACGGGGCCCGGATTGGCCATGCCGGTAGTTTCAATGATCACACGTTCGAATTTCAGTTCGCCACTTTCATGACGTTTGCGCAGGTCAAGCAAGGTGCGCATCAAATCGCCACGAACGGTGCAGCAAATGCAGCCGTTGGACAGCTCGATGATTTCCTCTTCCTGATCTTGGACGAGTAGTTCGTTGTCGATGCTCTCGGGTCCGAATTCGTTTTCGATGACCGCGATACGCTTACCGTGGTACTCGGTCAGGATGCGTTTTAAAAGCGTGGTCTTGCCTGCACCGAGAAAGCCGGTGAGGATCGTGACGGGAACCATTTGGTCTAGGCTGCGAGGGGAGTTCATGGTCAGATTGACTTCAAAAACGGGTAAGAGTGCAGGGCTTCGGATCGGTGTTCAGAGCAGAGGCGAACGCCGGATTACAGCACAGCCGAAGCCTTCGGGCAAACATTAAAAATAGATTTTAGATGTTTAGGCTGACACGAAAATGTCACTTTCCTGTGCATGGCAAACTCCATGCCGATTCTGTATATAAGAGCAGGGTCACGAATTTCAAGTCCATCGCCGCAAAGTTTAGTGCAAGTGACAGATAACCCCATGTTTTTATTAGGTTTTTCTACCGGCGCGGGGGTGTGCGGAATCGTAAGCTTTGGCTAAATGTTGAAAATCCAGCTTGGTATAAAGCTGTGTCGTGGAAATGTTGGCATGGCCAAGCATTTCTTGCACTGCCCTCAGGTCTTGGGCAGATTGCAAAACGTGGCTAGCAAAACTATGCCGCAGAACGTGAGGGTGAACGTGCGTCGGCAAACCTGCCAGTTTGACAAGCTTTGTCAATTGGCTCTGAACAACGCGCGGGCTGATGCGAGCGCCGCGCACGCCGATAAAAAGAGCGGCCGCATTGTCCTCGGAAGCCTGAGGACACACAAACTGAGGACGGGCTTCGAGCCAGCGCGCTAGGCATTCGAGTGCTTGGGTGCCGATCGGCACACTGCGACGCTTGCCGCCTTTGCCCAAGACATTGACCTCGCGATCGAGCAAATTAATCCAGCCAGCGGAAGTGTACTTTTGGGTTTGTGTGTAATCGACATCAAGCCCCACGAGTTCGCTCAGGCGCAGACCGCTTGAGTAAAACAATTCAAATATGGCACGGTCGCGCAGCGAAGCGGGGTCGGTTTGGGTTACGAGGGCGGGAGCCTCGAGTAGCGCTTGAGTCTGATCGACCGACAGGGCTTTGGGCAAGCCGCGGGAGGCTTTGGGCGCTCGCACATCGGCCGCTGGGTTGGACGCCATGTGGCTCTGGGGAGCCCACCATGCATAAAAGCCACGCCAGGCAGCGAGCATGCGAGCCAGACTCCGCGCGCTGTGCCCCTGGCCATGGAGTCGGGCGAGAAAGTGCCGAATGTTGCCGTTGACGATTTGCTCAAGGGGTTTCCCATCGGCAAGGGTCACAAGCTGATTCAGATCGCGACGATAGGCTGAGAGGGTATGACCGGAGTAACGACGGTTGACTTCAAGATGTTTGAGCCAGGTCGCGACGGGATCGGTCATGGGTGTCGGCTTCTTTAGGCGTATTTAGGCGTCTTGCGCGGCGCGCAAGTTTGTGCCGACCGGTTTGAGACGAGATAGCGCAGAGCTTGCTAGGATGCTGACGGTTTGCAAAAACGCGACACCCATGTCGGGTGCGAAGCGCTCCGGGTCGTCCGAGCCCAGCACGAGCAATCCGAAGGCGGGCTGACCTACGGCAGAACGCAAGGGCAAGATCGCCAGAGAGGCCGGTTTGGCATGCAGCCAACTTACGGGTGTGAGCGCTGTATCGTTGCCACAATAAGGATTGACGAGGTTGTTCGCGTAAGTGTGCACTTCCTCATCAACGGGGGCGCCCACGCCTTCGGACGGCAGGTCTAGCCCCCAAACGCGCAAAGCGACCTCTTGGAGGTTGAATTGTTCGGCCAGGCCTAGGGCAACCTCGCCAGGCAAGCGCAGGGTCGATTGCTCGCCCAACATGCGCACGCACCAGCGGTTGAGCTTGTCGGTGGTGATTTCGTTGAGTGCGGCGTTGCGCACCAAGTCTGCCAGTCTGAATTCAAAGTCACGCAGTCGCTCGCGCAAGGTCAAGATTTGACGCTCGCCGAGTGAAATCGTCCGCGCTTGGTGAGGATGGGGCACCTCGAGCGTGGAGAACAACTCGGCGTACTGGACAAAAAACTCGGGGTGTTCTTGGAGGAACTTGGCAACGTTCTGAGGATGCAGTGAATCAGTCATGGCTTGGTACTAAAGGAAGTGGGAATGGAGGCGACCAGACGGTCGATATCGATCGTGCTGGAAAAGACCGTCGTGGCTGGGCCGGTCATGCGCATTTGATCGCCATGGGTGGCGATGGTGAGCCAACCGCCATGGGTACGCACGCGCACCGGTGAATCAAGCAGGCCGCGTCGAATGCCGGCGGCGATGGCTGCGCAGGCGCCTGAGCCGCAGGCGAGCGTCTCTCCCGCGCCACGTTCATAAACACGAAGATGGGCGGTATGACGATCGACGATTTGGAGAAAGCCGGCGTTGACGCGGCGGGCGAAACGCGGGTGTGACTCGATCAAGGGGCCGATGATGGACACGGGCGCCGTGTCCACGTCATCCACAACCTGTACAGCATGAGGATTGGCGATCGCAACAGCCGATAACCAAATCGTGACCTGGCCGAGTTTGGTGTGCGTCTGGAGAGGGAGCGCGTACAGGGTATCCTGACCCTCGGTGCGCGTCGCAAGACCTGTCACGTCAAAGGGTAAGGCCTCGGGGACGAAACGGGTTTGGCCCATATCGACCACCACTTCGCCGTTGGGCATGGCCTCGAGCGTAATCAAACCTGTGGAGATCTCGGCACGCAAAGGGTTGCGCGAGGAGAGCTTTTGCTCATGGACAAATTTCACGAAACAACGCGCACCATTGCCACAGTGCTCGACTTCGCTGCCATCCGCATTAAAAATACGGTAGCGGAAGTCGGCCTCAGGATGTGAGGGCGTGTCGACTAGCAAAATCTGATCACAACCAATTCCGAACTGGCGGTGGGCTAAGGCGCGTGCCCGTTCGGGGGTCATGTCGATGGGTTGGCGCACTCCGTCCAAGACCACGAAGTCATTGCCCGCGCCATGCATTTTTGTGAAGTTCCAGATCATGTAGGGATTATCGCCCATTTGTTTGGAGTTTTGACTTAGAATATTAATTGAGTCGCTGAGTTAACCGACAACTTGCGGGGCGACGGTGTTGGACAAAAGCTGAAATGCTGCGTCAACACAAAAATAAATCCGCTAAAGCGTCGCGCCCAATCCAGCGTCTATCTAGGTGTCGGTACGGGGTGCAACGCACCTCCTTAACTTCACCTCTGGCTTTGCCAGAATTAGGACGTGATCATGGCTACAAAGTCTTCAGACTATCTCTTTACCTCCGAATCCGTTTCCGAAGGACACCCCGACAAGGTCGCTGACCAGGTCTCCGATGCCGTGTTGGATGCGATTTTTACCCAGGACCCCCATGCACGTGTTGCGGCTGAAACGCTTTGCAACACAGGCTTGGTCGTGTTGGCCGGTGAAATCACCACCACTGCCAATGTCGATTACATCCAAGTCGCCCGTGACACCATCAAGCGTATCGGCTATGACAATACCGACTACGGGATTGACTACAAAGGCTGCGCGGTGTTGGTCGCCTACGACAAACAGTCACCTGATATCGCCCAGGGTGTGGACCGTAGCTCAGAGGATTACCTCAATCAGGGCGCTGGCGACCAGGGTTTGATGTTTGGTTACGCATGTAACGAAACACCTGATTTGATGCCTGCTCCAATCTGGTACGCACACCGTCTGGTGCAGCGTCAGAGCGAATTGCGCAAAGATGGCCGTCTGCCCTGGCTGCGTCCTGATGCCAAATCACAGGTCACTTTCCGTTATGTGGATGGCAAGCCCGTCGAGGTCGACACGGTCGTGTTGTCGACACAGCACGCCCCTGAGATTTCACAGACCGCGATCCACGAAGCCGTGATCGAGGAAATCATTCGTCCAAGTTTCCCCGCAGGTTTGTTGACAGCCAAGACCAAGTTCTTGATCAACCCAACCGGTCGCTTTGTGATCGGCGGACCCCAGGGCGATTGCGGTCTGACAGGTCGCAAGATCATCGTCGACACCTACGGTGGCGCATGCCGTCACGGTGGTGGCGCGTTCTCCGGCAAGGATCCTTCAAAGGTTGACCGTTCAGCTGCTTACGCTGCACGCTATGTGGCTAAAAATATCGTGGCCGCTGGTTTGGCGAGCAAGTGTGAAGTGCAGGTGAGCTATGCGATCGGTGTGGCAGAGCCGATCAACATCACGGTTGACACACATGGAACTGGTGTCGTGTCTGACGAGCAGTTGTCCAAACTCGTGCGCGAGCATTTTGACCTGCGTCCAAAAGGCATCGTCAACATGCTCGACCTGCTGCGTCCAATCTACAGCAAGACAGCCGCCTACGGCCACTTCGGTCGCAATGAGCCCGAGTTCAGCTGGGAAGCCACTGACCGAGCTGCTGCATTGAAAAAGTCAGCCTAAGGTGACGACGCAGCCACCTTCATTAAACTGGGACGAGGCGCCTGAGGGCGCTTCACATGGCGCAGATTCGCCATGTGTGGCGATTTGCTCCACCTTGTTTGATGATGTGTGTCGTGGCTGCGGCCGCACGGTCATGGAGGTCTCGAACTGGGTCTTCATGAACAAAGAGGAAAAGCAAGCAGTTTGGGTGCGGATTCTTGCGGAAGGTTATCCAAAAAAGCCTGGTGAAACCTGAAAGAAAAAAAGGTACTCATTTCTGAGTACCTTTTTTACGTCTCTTTACTATTAATTACTTCTCTGTTTTTTCTGACAAGGTATCGCCCGCTAAGGCTTCCGACAGCTTAGCAATCGCCGTATGGTCCTGACCAGGTCCGAGCATTTGTGCGCACGAGGCCCACATTTCACGGCACAACGACGAAAAAGGTGTCGGTGTGTTGGTGTCGCGACCGATGCCTAACGCAATGCTCAGGTCTTTGACCATCAGGTCCAGACCAAAACCGGCGTTGTACTTTCCCGACAAGACGAACTGCTTGAATTTCTTCTGTGTGGAGTTGTTCATTCCCGTCGAAGAATTCAGCACGTCGACCATGGCGGCAGGGTCCAAACCAAAGCGCTTGCCGATCAGCAGTGCTTCGACGCCGATCAAAAAGCCGCCCGCGGACACGAGGTTGTTGAGTGCTTTCATGGCATGCGCTGAACCGACATCGCCGGTTGGCGTAATCGAGGTGCCCATACAAGACAGCGCGGGACGGACGCGCTCGAGGATCTCGGCGCTACCGCCAAACATGATGGCGAGCTCTCCAGTTTTAGCGCGAGGCACGCCGCCAGAGACGGGCGCATCGACCATGTGGCCTTTGGCTGCTTTGACTTGCTCGGCCAGCGTGCGTGTGATGGTCGGGACGCCTGAGGTCATGTCGATGACGACGGCACCTGGACGCAGTCCCGCCAGGAGGCCATCGGGCCCATTGAGGACGGCTTCAACAATATTGCTGGTGGGCAAAATGGTGATGATGAATTCGGAGGCAGCGGCGAGTGCGCGGTTGGAGGCGGCGACCGTGCCACCAATTTCCTTGGCGAAGGCTTGTGCACGCTCTTTCGAGGCGTCGATGACCTGCAGTGGGTAGCCTGCTTTGTGCAGCAGAGAGGCCATCGGCCATCCCATGCTGCCCAAGCCTACAAAACCGATCGTGGATAAGGTGCTCATTTCTTAACTGCCTTTTTTGCAACTGCCTTTTTTGCGGCTGCTTTTTTCGCAGGTGCTTTCTTTGCGGGCGCTTTCTTGGCAGCGACCTTTTTCTTGGCGGCTTTGGCTGCAGCTTTGGTGTAAGCACCTTCTTCTTCGAGCACCTGATTAGCGGCTTTGAAGGCATCTAAGCCAGCGGGGATGCCACAATAGACGGTTGCGTGCAGCAGGACTTCTTTGATTTCTTCGACGGTGACGCCGTTGGCCAATGCGCCTTTGACGTGTAGCTTGATTTCAGCCGAACGGTTCAGCGCGGTCAGCATGGCGAGGTTAAGCATGCTGCGCGTCTTGCGGCTCAGACCGTCACGGGTCCAGGCGTAGCCCCAGCACCACTCCGTGGTGATGTGCTGGAAAGCCATGGTGAAATCGTTGGCTTTGGCAATGGAGCCGTCCACATAATCCGCGCCCAGCACGGCACGACGAACGGCTAAGCCGTCTTTGAATAATTGAGCGGTTTCGCTTTTAGCAGACATGTCAGGCTCCAAAATCAGTATGATCAAAAGTAAATAAAGTAAAACGTGTCAATAAATATGTAAGACACACCACGAATGGTCTTGATTGTCTGCGCTTGTCTTTACCTATGTCAAGCTAGATTCATCATGGGGGTCATTTAAAGGAGCGACAAATGAATTTGCCTAACTATGAAATTTACGCGCTGCGCTACGCGACGATTCAGCAACGCATGCGCCGCGAAAACTTTATCGCTCAGGATCCGCATGATGAGCCGATGCCGATGGATTATTTTGTTTGGCTGATTCGCGACGGGCAACGCAACATCCTGGTTGATACGGGGTTTAATGCGCGCCAGGCTAAAGAGCGCGGGCGCACTCTGTTGCGCTGTCCAATTGGCGCGCTGTCGCTGCTGGGTCTTGCGCCCGAGGACATTGAGGATGTTGTGTTGACGCATTTGCATTATGACCATGCGGGCAATATCGATCTACTTCCCAACGCACGCTTTCATGTCCAGGAGGACGAGCTGGATTACGCTTGCGGCAAGCATATGTGTCATGGGTTGTTTCGTCATGCGTACGATGTGGAAGATGTGGTGAGCTTGGTGCGCCGTGTCTATGCGGAGCGCGTACATTTTCATCAGGGGCGTGTCGACTTGGCGCCGGGCATCGAGCTGATTAAGATTGGCGGCCACACCAAGGGCTTGCAGTCTTTGCGCGTACATACTGCGCGGGGTTGGGTGGTACTGGCTTCGGATGCGAGCCATTTTTATGAAAATATGGAAAGGCCCTCGCCGTTTCCGATAGTGTTTCATGTGGGCGATATGGTGGCCGGTTATGCGACCTTGCGTGCGGCAGCCGCTTCGGCACAACACATCATCCCCGGGCACGATCCTATGGTGCGGACGCGCTATCCTTTTCATGGCAACCCTG
>JBILJA010000237.1:0-2896 GCA_044368775.1 Burkholderiaceae bacterium | reverse complement strand
GTCGACAATGGCGATGAGAAAGCTTATCGCGCACCTGTGAGCGCAAATGAAATATTACTTTGTACGTTATTTAGTGAAATCACAGGGACTCAGACTGTGAGTGTCGATGATAGTTTCTTTGGGATTGGCGGCCATTCATTATTGGCGATGCGCTTGATCGCAAAATTGAGATCGCTCCATGGAAAAGTTCTCCCCTTACGTACTCTGTTTGAATACACCACACCAGAAACACTTGCTCCACACCTTGAAACATTGGAAGACGATGAGGAACCAATGCTTATTCGAGGTTCTGGTCGAATCACTGAGAATTAAAAATTGACTACTAAAATCAGCTTATCTTTCGGTCAGCGCCGACTCTGGACACTCGATCAAATCGAGCAACATGCCGCGACCTACAACATGCCTCTGGCCGTGCGATTCAATGGCAACCTCAATACTGAGGCATTGGCCCAAGCACTTGGCTTCATCATTGAGCGTCACGAGTCTTTGAGGACATTGATTGTCGAGAGTGACAGCGGACATCCGATAGGATTATTGTCTGAGGCGCCTAGGTTTAAAGATATTCTACGTATCATTGATCTAAAAGATGAAGATCAAGCTCATCCAGAGCACACACAAGATATTGCAAATAAACTGATACGTGAAGAGGCGTCCACGCCTTTTAATCTATCAAGCGAAATTCCCTTTCGTACCACGCTAATTTCAATCACTCCAGTCGAACATATTTTAATGTTGACGATGCATCACCATGCAGGAGATGGAAGTTCTTGGGCGATCATTGCGCAAGAGTTAAAGGTCGCCTATGCGGCATTCAATCGCGGTTTATTACCCGACTTACCTGAGTGTCAAATTCAATACAGTGATTGGGCCCGCTGGCAAGAAACCGTCATTAAAAAGAAACTTGATGCCAAGCTTGTTCGCTCAAAAGAAAGGCTCTCAGGCATCCCCGAAAGACTGACCTTACCTCTTGATCTCCCACGCCTCTCGGATCGTGCGCATCAAGCAGGTTATGTTCGACTGCACATACCCGTTCATGTTGTTAAAGGTATGGAACGACTTGCGAAAGAATTGAGCACTACATTTTTTACGGTTCTCCTTGCGGCTTATGGAGTCTTGCTGAGTCGGATCGCGGGACAAACTACGGTTGTCATCGGCTCACCCGTTTCTGGACGGATACGTTCTGAAGTTGAGCAAACCGTTGGTTTTTTTCTAAACACATTAGCGATTCCTGTTTCGACAAGCTATCAATGCACGGCTCGGGATTTAATTATCCAAGCGAAACAACAAGTCGAATCTGCGCTCGTCGATCAAGACATCCCTTTTGAATTGCTCGTTGAAGAAATTGGCGTGACACGATCACTTGATCACACTCCAATTTTTCAAACGATGTTGTCATATCAAAACCAAGGTCAAGCTGATTTCTCTTTAGAAGAAACCTCTGCACAAGCCATTCCCGTAGGGATGGCAACGACAAAATTTGACCTGACGGTTGCACTTGAGCCGCTTGCTTCTGGCGATGTAAGCGGAGTTTTTGAATTTGATGCAGATCTTTTCAATGAAAGTAGCGTCAACAACTGGTCTGTCAGCTTTTCCATGCTGCTTGAATCCATGGTCAACACACCAGATTCGCCGGTCCTGTCTTTATGCATGACGGGCGCTTCGCAACGCGCGAGCATCATTGAGGAGTCTTGCGGCCCCGTGCAGGACTTGTCCGCGCAGCCTCTCACGCTTGCCGCTCTCTTTGCCGCCCAAGTTGCAGCCAGCCCTCGCGCTCCTGCACTCATCTTTGAACAGAGCATGGGAGAGCATGCGAGTATGGACTTTGCCGAGCTCGATGCTCGATCGAACCAACTCGCGCGTCACCTCATTTCCTTGGGCTGCGGTCCCGACCATATCGTGGCCGTTTTACTCGATCGCTCGCCACAATTAATCGTGGCCATGCTCGCCATCCTCAAAGCCGGCGCCGCCTATCTACCGCTGGATCCAGAGCTGCCAACCTCACGCCTGCAGTTCATGCTCGCAGATAGTCAAACGCGTTTGCTCCTGAGTTCCTCCCACCACCTTGAGCAACTCGACTCCGCACCCACTCGTGTTGATAGTGTGGACTTGTCCGATGCGCGCCTGAGCTCTGCGCTGAGTGCGCTCCCTGCCACTGAGATTGAGCCTCAGGAACGTACACATGCGCTTGACCCCGCAAATCTCGCTTACCTGATCTATACCTCGGGCTCAACAGGCACCCCCAAGGGCGCAGGCAACACCCATCAAGCGGTCGTCAATCGCTTGATCTGGATGCAAGACACCATGCAGTTGGCGTCACGCGACCGGGTTTTACAAAAAACCGCAATCGGCTTTGACGTTGCAGTCTGGGAATGGTTTTTACCTCTCATGACGGGTGCTGCTTTAGTCATTGCGCGCCCAGAAGGCCAGAAGGATCCGACGTATCTCAAGTCGGTGATCGAACAGCACCATGTCAGCGTCATGCACTTTGTGCCCTCCATGCTGGCGGTGTTTCTCGAGTCACTCGAGGCGCAGGACTGCCCCTCGCTCAAGCAAATCGTCACCAGCGGCGAGGCACTCAGTGGCGCCGTCCAGGCCCAGACCTTTCGCCAGCTGCCCCAGACGCGCTTGTGGAATCTCTATGGTCCGACCGAAGCGGCGATCGACGTCTCTGTCTGGCCTTGCCGCCAAGCGGATGAAACACTGACACCCCCCATCGGGTACCCGATCTGGAATACGCAGCTTTTTATTCTAGATCACATGCTCGAACCTCTCCCGCATGGCGTGGTGGGAGAGCTCTATATCGCTGGGACGAACCTCGCCCGTGGATACCTCGGGCGCAGTGGCTTGACGGCGGAACGCTTTATCGCCTGTCCCTTCGCGACCAAGGGCGCGCGCA
>JBILJA010000236.1:0-2921 GCA_044368775.1 Burkholderiaceae bacterium | reverse complement strand
TTGTTTCAAAATCAAGCAGTAGTATTGGTAAAAGTGAGAGCACCCCTCGCGCAGGGGTGCTTTTTACTGACTCACACCAGATTCTCGATCTGGGGCACGAAGCTTGTCTGGATTTGCTTGGTTCTACTCGGCCTTGTTTGCTGACGATGATCGAGCAGGGCTTGCAGGTTTGGCAGTCGCGCATTAATGCCTACCGGTTTTCTGAGCAAGCGCTCGTGCCGCTTCAGTCAGTTCAACTTTTAGCGCCCTTGCAAAGACCAGGAAAAGTCATGGGTGCTGCTTTTAACTTTCGCGATGCCTTAGCGGAGAGAGGCATGGCCCCCCCCGCGGAGCCCGTTGTTTTCTTTCGTTCCGGGCAAACGGTCATCGGTCCAGATGAGGCAATACTCATTCCCCCTGACGTTGGCGATATGGCTTACGAGGGTGAACTCGCTGCCATTATTGGACGCAGAGCCCTGTGCGTATCAGAAGCTGAGGCAATGACCTATGTTGCTGGTTATACGATTCACAATGATGTGAGTGGATCAGGCTTGCTCAAGCGAGATAGTGGAAATTTTTTGCGTGGCAAAAATTTGCCTGCAACCGCTCCACTGGGCCCATGGATTGCGACTCCGGATGAGGTGGTGGATCCGCATCAAATTAGAATCAAACTTGAGGTAGATGGACGCGTGCTGCAAGACGGTTCAACGGAAAATATGGTTTTTCGTATTCCTCAACTCATCTCTTGGATTTCTCACAGGTTTCCCCTAGAGCCTGGCGATGTGATTGCGACGGGGACACCGGGTGGCGGAGCTTCAACCCACACACCTCCGGCTTGGCTCCTGCCGGGACAAACAGTGACAGTATCTTTGGAGGGTTTGGGACAGTTGGTCAATCCAGTCAAAAGAGGGGTGCCATTCTTTGAAGCATCCTAATGCACGTCCTAGAGTATTACTGACGAGTCCAATCCACCCGGATATGCAGGCTTTATTGGCTGCAGAGTGCGACATTATTCTTGCACCTGACACTCAGACGTCAACCTATAAGCGACTGATTCGCGATGTGCATGGCGTCATTGTTAGGAATCAATTACCGCCAGATATTTTTGAAGATGCACCACTGACTCAAGCTGTTGTACGACATGGCGTGGGTCTGGATATGATTCCCGTTCAGGCTGCTACAGAAAAAAAGATAGCGGTCGCGAATTTGCCAGGTTGCAATTCGCAAGCGGTTGCGGAGTATTGTCTTGCTGGCATGTTTGCCTTGCGGCGCAACTTAGCAGGGATGGATGCGTCCTTGAGAAAAGAGGGCTGGGCCAAAGCACGACCTGCTGCAGATCATTATTTGGAGCTCGGCGCAAGTACGCTAGGGATCGTGGGAGTTGGCTCAATTGGTACTTTGATCGCTAGGATGGCCCAAGGACTTGGTATGAAGGTTCTTGGTCTGACGCGTCGCCCTGAAACACTGCCTACAGGCGTGATTGCCGCAGACAAGGAGATGTTGTTTGCTCAGTCAGATGCTGTCGTATTGGCCTGCCCACTCACCGAACAAACGAGAAATCTCGTCGATCAAGTCACAATCGCTAAGATGAAAAAACGTGCGATTTTGATTAATGTGTCACGCGGTCCGGTTGTCGATACTGATGCGCTGGTGATTGCTCTGCGTGAGGGACGATTGGGTGGTGTCATGCTCGATGTCTTTAATCAGCAGCCGCTCACCGGCGCAGAGCAAGTGTTTGATTGTCCCAACCTGATGCTGACACCTCATTGTGCGGGAATTACCGAAAGTAGCTCCTTCGTGACGAGTGAGGGTGCTGTTATGACGATGCTGGCGTTGTTGAAAAATGAACGTCCTAGTAATGTTGTCAATCCTGAGGTCTTTAAGGACTAATCTCTAATGAAAATCACACGTATACAAGCAGTGCCGATTTCTTTCCCTGTGCCTGCCAACAAATCTGTCACGCTTGGTATTGGACGTAGCGTCAAACGTGATGCTGTGTTGATACGCGTCGAGACTGATGAGGGATTGACCGGTTGGGGCGAAGCACATCATGGTCGTTGTCCCGGTGCTATTGCCAAGCTCATCGACACCACGTTGAGCGAGTTGGTATTGGGAATGGATGCGACAGACGTAAATGGGGTATGGGCGCGCGTTTATAAAATGCAGATTGCAAGCCACGGTATGGGCGCAGCAGCCGTATTGGCGCTGAGCGGACTGGATCAAGCCCTCTGGGACATTCGCTGTCAACAAGCGAAGCAACCCCTTTATCGAATGTTGGGGGGGACTTCTAAACCGATCAAAGCGTATGCGGGTGGCATTGCCTTGGGTTGGCAGGATCCGGAGAGCTTGGTTCAAGAGGCCTTGGGTTATATCAGTGAGGGATACCGGGCACTCAAGCTTCGTATGGGAGACACACCTAAAAAAGATATTGCGCGGGTGCAGGCTGTGCGCAAGGCTGTCGGTGATGACATTGAAATTCTGACCGATGCAAATACAAATTACACATTGGAAGCGGCCTGCAGAGTGTTGCCCGCATTTGCTGAGGCTCAAGTCGCTTGGCTAGAGGAGCCCTTTCCACCTCAGGATCGTCATGCCTATGCAACGCTGGCAAGGATGGGTTATGTGCCGTTAGCTGCAGGAGAGAATCACTACACACGTTATGAGTTCGATACGTTGATCGAAGACAATTGCGTGCGTTATCTCCAGCCTGATTTATCTAAAACAGGTGGTATCACGGAAACAATGCGCATCGCAGCCATGGCTGGTGCAAAAAAACTGACGGTCAACCCACATACCTCAGCAACCGCGATCAATATGGCGTGCAGTCTGCACTTGTTATGCGGCGTCGATAACCCCGGTTATTTCGAAGGCGATGTGACGGGATTAAATCCTTTTAGGGATCTTCTTGCGGGGCAGATTGCCTACAAAATAGATGCAAACGG
>JBILJA010000090.1:0-9816 GCA_044368775.1 Burkholderiaceae bacterium | reverse complement strand
GATGACGATTGCCACCACGCGTCCCGAAACCATGCTTGCCGATGGTGCGCTATGCGTTCATCCCGAGGATGCCCGCTACCAACACCTGGTTGGCAAATTGGTCGACCTCCCCCTCTGCGATCGCCAGATCCCCATCATTGCGGACGATTTTGTCGACCCTGCCTTTGGAACAGGTTGCGTCAAAATCACGGGTGCGCATGACTTTAACGACTATGCCTGCGCTATGCGTCACAACCTTCCCTTGATTGTGATTTTCACTCTTGACGCAAAAATCAATGATCAAGGTCCAGCACAGTTTCATGGCCTCGACCGCTATGAGGCTCGCAAGGCCGTCGTCGCCGAACTCGACGCACAGGGGTTCTTAGTCAAAGTCGACGCCCACAAAATGATGCAGCCTAGGGGTGACCGCACCGGCGAGGTTCTAGAACCCATGCTCACAGATCAATGGTTCGTGGCCATGAGCAAGCCTGCGCCCGCTAACACACTGCACCCGGGCAAGAGTATTACCGAAGTCGCTCTGGAGGTTGTGGCCAAAGGTGAAGTTGAGTTCTTTCCCAACAACTGGACAACCACTTACAACCAATGGCTGGAAAATATCCAGGATTGGTGCATTTCCCGTCAGTTATGGTGGGGCCACCAGATTCCGGCTTGGTATGCACCCGACGGTCAAGTGTTCGTCGCGCACGACGAACAAGATGCACTCAAACAAGCCCAAGCCGCCGGAGTCCAAGGCCCCCTGGTTCGCGATCCAGACGTGCTTGATACATGGTTTTCCTCTGCGCTGGTTCCCTTCACCACGATGGGCTGGCCTGAAAAAACCCATGATTACGAACGTTACTTGCCTTCAAGCGTTTTAGTCACGGGTTTTGACATCATCTTCTTCTGGGTTGCACGTATGGTGATGATGACCACACACCTGACCGGTCAAGTCCCCTTTAAGCACGTGTACGTGCATGGCCTAATCCGCGACGCGGAAGGTCAAAAAATGAGCAAATCCAAAGGGAACACCCTCGACCCCGTGGACCTGATTGACGGTGTTGATCTGGAAACCTTGGTTAAAAAACGTACCTTTGGCCTGATGAACCCCAAGCAAGCCGGCGCCATCGAGAAAGCGACGCGACGTCAATTTCCGGAGGGCATCCCCGCGTTTGGGAGCGACGCCCTGCGCTTTACGATGTCGGCCTACGCGACACTCGGTCGCAATATCAATTTTGATCTTAAGCGCTGCGAAGGCTACAGAAACTTTTGCAATAAGCTCTGGAACGCGACACGCTTTGTGTTGATGAATACCGAGGGTCAAGACATGGCAGCGGTCGATGCGAGTGCACAAAGCTTCGTCGACAAATGGATCATTACCCGACTTCAACAACTCGAGATCGATGTCGCAAAAGGATTCGCAGACTATCGTTTTGACAATATCGCTAATGCGCTTTATCACTTTGTGTGGGACGAGTATTGCGATTGGTATTTGGAGCTCGCTAAAGTCCAGATTCAACATGGAACGCCAGAGCAACAGCGCGCGACGCGTCGTACGTTGATTCGAGTTTTAGAAGCGATTCTTCGACTGATGCACCCCATCATGCCGTTCATCACCGAAGAGCTTTGGCAGAAAGTTTCCATCGTGGCTGGCAAGCGCTCGGCGCAGGAGATTTCGAGTATTTCCATACAAGCTTTTCCCCAGGCTGATGTTCACGCCATGGATGCGCAAGCATGCGCACAAGTTGATTTACTCAAGGGTCAAGTCGAGGCTGTGCGCGCCCTTCGAGGCGAAATGAATCTTTCACCCGCCGCACGCGTGCCCTTGATCGCCGAAGGCCCTCAAGAAATGCTGCTCCAGCATGCGCCCTATCTTGCGTCGTTGGCCAAGCTTTCTGGTGTGGATGTCATGTCAATCTTACCCGACGATGGCGCGCCCGTTCAGGTGGTTGGACAAACACGCTTGATGCTCAAAATTGAGATCGACGTCGCATCAGAAAAAATACGCTTGGATAAAGAAATCGCTAGGCTCGAAGGTGAGATCAACAAAGCCCAAGCCAAACTTTCTAACGAATCGTTTGTGGCGCGCGCACCCGCCGCAGTCGTCGAACAAGAGCAACAACGTGTCGCACAGTTTGGCGAGACGCTTGCTCAGGTCAAAGGGCAGCGCGCTAAATTAGACTAAGCAAAAACTTTTCGTCTGCCTTGGTAAGCAAGCCTAGTTTTCGTGCTTGCTCAATTAAATCAGGGCGATTTTTAGCAGTGAGCGCGAGAGATTGCTCACGACGCCAACGCGTAATGTTGGCGTGATTGCCTGACAACAAAACGGGCGGGACGGGCTGATCCCACAACACCTCTGGACGAGTGAAATGAGGGCTGTCTAGCAAACCTGAAATGGACGGCTGAAAAGAATCCTGCAGTGAAGAGTCATCATGATGAAGTGCGCCAGGCATGAGTCTAACGGCAGCATCGATCATGGCAAGCGCTGCGATTTCTCCGCCAGACAAGACAAAATCGCCTAGTGACCATTGCTCGTCGACACACTCATCAATAAATCTCTGGTCCACACCCTCGTAGCGACCGCAAACAAAGATGGCACCACCGGATTTTGCAAGTTGAGCTGCTTGAGCCTGACCAAAGCGCTTACCAACGGGTGACAATAAGATCACAGGGGAAACACTCTCGCGTCGATCAGAATGAATGGCAAGAAGCGTTTGTTTGAGCGGCTCGGCCATCATCACCATACCTGGACCACCGCCATAAGGACGATCGTCAACAGTACGATGCACATCATTCGTAAAATCTCGCGGACTCCATGCGTGAAGTGCCCAAATGCTTTGGTTATGCGCGCGCCCCGTCACACCCAAGTCACGCACCACACCAAACATTTCCGGAAACAAAGTGATGACGTCGATGCGCATCATGAAGCCTTAGAGATCGAGAGGCCAGTCAGTTTCGATTCGACGGGCAACAATATCAACATGCTGAACGTGAGCGGCAACAAAAGGCACCAAAATTTCTTCGGGACGACCTTTGGCATCAAGCATGACCTGAGGCACATGCTCAATCGATGGTGTTTGATCTCGCTCGAGTGTCATTCGCTGAACACGAAGAATCGCGTGGGCGCCATTGTCAACAACCTCGAGGACCTCACCGACAAGTTGCGTTTCGCTATACACATAGCAACCAACAAGGTCTACCCAATAAAACTCATCGGCTTGGGCTTTGGGAAAATATTGACGAGAAACATGCACGGTGAACCCGCGCATAGCCTCTGCAAGATCGCGATCTCCGACATGCTCGAGATCAGCCACGACTGTTGCGCCTTGAGGACGCACTTGCTTAACAGTATGAGGGCGAAAATTGCTCGGCGTGGCGATCCCAGAACTGGGAGAAATAGGGGATGCTGGTGGAGCTAACCACCAAATAGGCGCTGAACGCAAGACTAAACCTTGCGCAGAATGCGGCTGGACTTTGACCCAACCTTTTACGCCATATGCTGACACGATACGACCTAATTCGATTAGGTCATTTGGCGCTTGTTGAGCGCCTGTGTCAGCCATGGCGATAGAGGTAATCAGTCAAACGATGCGATTAAGCCGCGGTCGCGACTTTTGAAGAGTAGTCTTTGACCAGACGGGCAACCGCTGGAGACAACTGTGCACCCACTCCTGTCCAATATTGGACACGATCAAGCGCAATACGAAGAGGCTCTTCGTTTGCATTTGCAACAGGGTTGTAAAAACCAACGCGCTCGATGAAACGACCATCACGACGATCGCGAGAATCAGTCGCTACGAGGTTGTAAAAAGGACGTTTCTTGGAGCCGCCACGGGCCAGGCGAATCACCACCATACGTAATCCCTTGAAAATGTTCAGTAAAGCCAATGATTATAGCACCAAACAGTGAATGAGCATCGTTTATTTCAAACGCCGCTCTAAATAATGCGTTACGCGATCTTCCTCGTCCACCTGGGCGAGTAATGCATTGCCCGTTTGCTTACAAAAAGCCTGAAAATCACGCACTGCGCCCCGGTCTGTTGTGATAACTCGCAGGATTTCGCCAGAGGTCAGTGTTGCCAAGGCTTTTTTAGCACGCAAAATGGGGAGTGGACAGGCAAGGCCTGTCGCATCGACGGTTTCTTTGAACGCGTGGGACGCGTTGTTAGGATCACTCATTTGGCCTCGACCCAGGCTTTCACACTCGCCAAACTGGCTGCTAGAGCCGCCAAGTCCGTCCCCCCGCCCATCGCCATATCTGGACGACCGCCACCCTTGCCACCAATCTGTCCTGCAACAAAACCCACCAATTCTCCGGCCTTGATCTTGGCATTCAGGTCAGCCGTGACACCCGCCACCACACTGATTTTGCCGTCCGTCGAAACGGTCGCAAGCAAAACAACTGCGGATTTCAGGCGGTCCTTGAGTTGATCAACCATCGAGCGAAGATCTTTGGGATCGACACCCTTAACTTCAGTGACTAGTAATTTAAAGCCCGTTGGCATCTCAATCGCAGCCTCTATGAGCGCATTTCCAGCACTGGATGCAAGCTTTGCACGTGCTTGCTCGAGCTCTTTTTCCACGGCCTTTAGCTGATCTTGTAAGAGCCCAATGCGCTCAGGGAGCTCAGCTGGCTGAGTTTTCAACGCAGCGGCTGCGCGTTGTACAGTCGCATTTAAATGCTGCACCCAAGCCAAGGCATTCGCGCCAGTCACCGCCTCGATACGTCTTACGCCAGCGGCAACGCCGCCCTCAGTGATGACCTTGAACAAACCAATATCACCCGTGCGAGCAACGTGGGTACCGCCACACAATTCACGGGAAAAGCCAATATCCAGCACGCGTACGCTATCCCCATATTTTTCACCAAACAACGCGACCGCGCCGCCTTTGACCGCATCGTCATAAGACATGGTCTGAGCAACCGCAGCCTGATTACTCAACACCTCTGCGTTGACAATTGCCTCAACGCGGGCGATTTCCTGTTCGGATAACGGGGCGTCGTGTGCAAAATCAAAGCGCGTCTTATCGCCATCGACCAAAGAGCCACGCTGCTGGACATGTCCTCCCAGCACCTCGCGCAAGGCTTTATGCATCAAATGTGTCGCCGAATGGTTACGTATCGTGCGCGTACGTTGCTCGGCATCGACGGTCGCGGTTACCGCATCGCCCACCGATAGAGTGCCGGAGGTCAGGTGACCATGATGCCCGAACACGCCAGGTTGAATTTTTTGCGTATCCAACACCTCAAACTGTGTCGAACTGGCCGTCAAAGACCCCGTATCTCCGACTTGACCGCCAGACTCCGCATAAAACGGGGTTTGGTCGAGCACCACAATTGCATCCTGTCCAGCTGAAACACGCTCAACGGCGGACCCTCCCACATAAAGCGCCAAGACCTTACCGGGCCGCTGAAGGTGATCGTAGCCCTCAAAAATGGTCTGAGCACCCGCATACACGAGTCCCTCGGCCATTTTGAATTTACCGGCAGCGCGCGCTTGATCTCTCTGGCGATCCATGGCGATATCAAAACCAGCCTGATCAACATCGACCCCTCTTTCGCGACAAATGTCTGCGGTCAGGTCAACGGGAAAACCGTAGGTGTCGTAGAGCGTAAACAGCGTATTGCCATCTAAAATCTGCGTCCGGTCTTTTTGAGCAACAGGCAATGCAGCCAAGGCTGCATCTAAAATTTTCATGCCGTGCTCAAGCGTCTCGCCGAAGCGTTCCTCTTCTTGGCGCAGGACTTGCTCGACTCGAGCGCCATTTTGAACGAGCTCGGGATAAGCGTCTCCCATCTGCTTGACCAGATCAGGCACCATTTTGTAGAAAAACGGTTTACTTTGACCTAGCTGATATCCATGACGCAGGGCGCGACGAATAATACGGCGCAATACGTAACCCCTGCCCTCATTACTTGGAATCACCCCATCAACCACTAGGAAACAACAAGCACGAATATGATCGGCAATCACTTTAAGCGAGTTATTCGCGAGATCTTGGGTGCCTGTTTCACGTGCGGCGGCAGCGATCAGTGCCACAAATAAATCAATCTGGTAATTGGAGTGCACATGCTGCAACACAGCCGCAATACGCTCAAGGCCCATACCCGTATCAACACAAGGCTTTGGAAGCGGCGTCATATTGCCAGCGGCATCCCGCTCAAACTGCATGAAGACCAAATTCCAGATCTCGATGTAACGATCCCCGTCCTCCTGCGGCGATCCCGGAGGGCCACCCCAGATGTCCGGTCCATGATCATAGAAAATCTCAGTGCATGGACCGCAAGGTCCCGTATCCGCCATCTGCCAGAAGTTATCCGACGCGTAGCGGGCGCCTTTGTTATCACCGATACGGATGATGCGCTCAGCCGGCACACCAATTTCTTTTTCCCAGATCCCGTAGGCCTCGTCGTCCTCTTGGTACACCGTGACCCAAAGCTTTTCCTTGGGTAAACCATAAACGCCCGTCAGCATTTCCCAAGCAAAAGCAATGGCATCTCGTTTGAAATAATCACCAAAACTAAAGTTGCCTAGCATCTCAAAAAACGTGTGATGACGGGCGGTGTAACCGACGTTTTCAAGATCGTTATGTTTTCCGCCGGCTCGCACACTTCGCTGGGAGGAGGTCGCACGTTTGTAAGGGCGGGAATCCTTGCCTGTAAAGACGTCTTTGAATTGAACCATCCCCGAATTGGTAAACAATAGGGTGGGATCGTTTCCTGGCACCAATGACGATGAGGACACAATTGTGTGGCCCTTGGACTGGAAGAACTGCAAAAATTTCTGGCGAATTTCGGTCGTTTTCATCGTGCGGCATCAAATGAGAGAAAAAGACGAGAGAACGCTATGGCAGCAGCCTCTCAAGCATAGTCATCGATTATACGGGCTTGAACCCATCGTTTCAGGCGTGTGTCACTGTGCTGGGAAATCTCTCTGACCTCAGCAAAACACGGCCAGCAACACACTCTCCCTCAGTTTATACAAAGATACGTATAAAACTCGTTATGGGAATGAAAGGGATAACGCCAAACTGAAATCAACCGGGGTTTATAGCCCTCAGGACAAGAGCACTCGCCCGTTACGGGGTTTCGTAAGTCAACATTAAATTCCTGACGCGAATGACAAGTTGTATTAACGCTATCAATATAGTGACCTCCCCCAGATTTGGTGCTTGTTTGCCAGATGCCTGCCTGACAGACCAACAGTCCTTTCTTGCTGGACTGCGCGATCAAGCCCTCGCCTTCACACGCGGCCCCCTGTTGCGCGACCGCAGCCAGCTGAAGATATTCCGAGCTAGAAATTCGTCCTGTCGCGGAGAGGGAACTACCCAACGAGAGTCTACCCTTCACATTCAAATTGGCGCCTAACTGCACATCACGTAATTCTCCTTGCCTCAAAAAGGACGCCTGCGCACTAGAGTCAAAAAAACTCTGCAACACAATCGATCCAATGGGCAACTGCGACATGTCGGGCACAGGCGGGTTGGGCAAATCCACAGCGGAGCCTCGCACGCGCTCCGGAGACAGCTGCGTCACGCTCGCGCCTTGACCTTTAAAGGACGCTAAGATCTTGCCTATACGCGTCATCGTGCTGGCTTGATGCCCCTGAGATTGCTGCGGTGTCGCAACCGTGAGCGCCTCAAGTTTACAACCTTGTGTCAAACACAATCCATGAGGTTTAAGCACCTTGATACTCACGTCATAGTCGAGCGGGGCCCGCAAGGAAAACCCCTTAGACAAATGTCCCGCTCCCGCCAGCTCCCTCAGTGACGGTCGCCAGATATTTTGGTAATGCGCTGAGGCCGAACTATTCACAGACAGTCCAGTCAAAAAATCTGCCTGACGCACGAGCATCTGATCGACAGACTCCTTAACGGTGATCAGCCATCTCCCCATCGCTTCAGAAGCAGCATCTTCAGACTGCTGAACCCAGGTTGTCGCTGACCAAACACCAATGAGAGAAGTCAATGCCGTCACAACGATCATTTCAATTAAAGAAAAACCACACTGCTCAGCACGCATCAGCGAATTACAAATTCAAAAACATTACGATCTCCATTCAAACACTGAGCATCCGCCAACAAAGGGTTATAGGGAGAGATCGGCTCATGCAAATGATCCTTGACTCTGACTGGTCCTCCGCTCCCGGATATCGTGACAACTTCTGCAATACGCTGCAAAATGGAAGCAAGACCCGGACATGCAGCGTGATTCACATCATTGAGCGTAAGCAAAAAAGCTGAACCAACAGGTGCGCCGGATAACGCATAGGGTGCGATACGGATGACGCCTCGACCCGAGACACCTTGACCACCTAGTCCGTGTGCAACATTCGCGCCAGCTCCCTCCCCCGACACAGCCACGATACTAGAACCGCGCAAAGAGTTTGCCAGTACTCTATTATCTACACCCGCATAGGGGCTCGCACCAAAACCATGCGTCGTGACCTTGAGCCGCGCAACGAACCGCTGCAGCTCTTCAGCTACTCTGGGAACTTTACTTTCCACGACGTAGCCTTGAATCGCGGGAATTCCGACGATAGCAAGCAACATCATGATAGTGGTCACAATTGAAATTTCGATCAGAGAAAATCCATACTGACGCTGAAGCTTCGCCTTGTACGGAAAGCCTGTGTTCTCATCAAATGACATGAAATAGTCCTATAAAAATTAACGGGAATAATGCAAACTCAAGGCCTGCCTGAGTTCGTCAAAAACCTGGGCATGCCAAAAAGCAATGCCAAGCACAATCGTTAAGGCAAACAGCAGCGCACCCCAACGCAAATAGAGTGCTTGCATACCGATACACTTGAGCGCGTAGGCCTCAGTTCTCAACCGCGTTCGTTGCAACGCTTCATCCAAGCCAAGGGTTCGAGTCAAATCCGTGAAATACCACCAAATTGTGGGATCAACCAGCCCCGTGTCCAGCGCATCCGTCGCAGGCGCACCCAGATCCAAGCGCCTCACCATTGCCCACAAATGCCTTTCAAACCAAGGAGACGCTCCTTGCGTTTGAAGTGCAATAGCATCCCTTAAACGTGCGCTATGACACCCCCCCGGGCTTAACGTCACCGCGAGCAAGGAGATAAAGCGCAAGGCATGAACTCTTCTATAAAACGCCCAAGGCCCGATACGATCAGCGAACTCCCTGAACCTACCTGTCCAATTTGCAAACGACCAGAGCAACGCCATAACACCAACAAGTAGCGCCAAGCCTACGTAAGGCCACGCAAAACTAAGAGCCTCTTCTGTCGCAAACAAAGCCTTTGTCCAGGTAGAAAAATAATCGGAAGGAACCGCTGCAAAAACTTGTCTAAATTGCTTTGCTGTAAATAATGGAATCGACAAAATCGAACCAAATGCCAGCAATAATCCTGCAATGCCTGAAAAGGCTGTCGAGAGCAACATGGAGCGGGCGCGATCGACTAACCTCACAACATTGGCGAGTTGTCGCAGGGTTCTAGTCAGCGCATCTGCACCCGCATACTGGGCAGATTGGAGCGCTAGTAGATCTTCGAGCGGCAAGGTAGCGCTCCATGTTGAAAATAAATCACCACCCGCCTGAGGAAAGCGCTCAAGCCATACGCGCGACAAAACACCGCGCGCACCCGTCGAATAACGCAAAGCATCGTCTTGGAAAATATTGAGCAATGTTTTAGAGCCACCTGTCGCATCAATGAGATCAGCCAAATACTCGTAATAGTCGGCTCGCTGAGATCGGAATGACCACCCAGCCATATGCACCCAAACGTCTTTCCAAAAGTAAGGCCATCGACCTAAGAAAAACGAGCGTATCCACTCATAAAGGGGCACGTGAAGACTCTCTCGTTAAAGTCATCG
>JBILJA010000089.1:0-9841 GCA_044368775.1 Burkholderiaceae bacterium | reverse complement strand
CTGTGTCACCACGCGATTCATCATCTTGTTCATGGCACCACCATGACGCGTTTGAAAACCTGGGGTATCTACAAACACAAATTGTTCATGCTCGCGGGTGAGTACACCCTGAATTCTATGACGTGTGGTTTGGGCCTTGCGCGAAACAATCGAAATCTTGCTGCCGATCAAGGCGTTGGTGAGCGTTGATTTGCCAACGTTGGGTCTACCCACCACGGCGACAAAACCACAGCGATAAGGGACTTCTGGTGAAGGGCTTGCGGTCTTGATATCTATATTTTCTGTCATTTAAGTTCCTGAGCAACCGCAACCGGCAGCGTTAATTGTGCCGTTTTGCGCGCTCGGGTTGAACGCTTTTTAACTGGGGTGGGACTTGCAGTCTCCGCCGCCTCGAGTGCGAGTTTGGCGGCCGATTGCTCGGCTGCGCGGCGGCTTGAACCAGGGGCATTGACCTTGATTTCAAGAGAGGGAATCGCGCATTCGACTTCGAACTGTTGACTATGTGCCGCACCATGGGTCGCCACCACACTGTAGATTGGCAAAGCCAGCTTGCGACTCTGCAGAAATTCCTGCAAGAGGGTCTTTGCGTCTTTACCCAAGGTCAAAGGATCCACGCTCGCAAGTATCGGCTTGTACAGTCGCTCGATCAATTCTTGAGCCGCCACAAAACCGCCATCGAGGTAAACGGCCGCCAAGATCGCTTCGAACGTATCCGCCAAAATGGAGGGGCGTCTAAAACCGCCGCTTTTAAGTTCGCCCTCTCCCAACCTGAGGTATTTGGACAAATCGAGTTTTTGCGCGATGTCGGCAAGCGATGATTGTTTGACCAGGTTGGCACGCACGCGAGACAAGTCGCCCTCATCGAGGGTGCCGTAGTGATTGAAGAGCAAGGCAGCCACTGACATATTCAGCACAGAGTCGCCTAAAAACTCAAGGCGCTCGTTATGGCGAGCGCCATGACTACGATGCGTCAGCGCCTGCTCAAGCAGAGCGGGTTTGACGAACTTATATCCAAGCGAAGTCTCAAGAGCGGCCGAAGGCATGTAGCGGGAGTCATAAACAGGTGACAAGGATCTAAAAGAATTAATGGAAAGGTCCGATGCGTCCTAGGTTTCCAAAATTCATCCAGATAAAGAAAGCTTTACCAACGATATTCGCCTCGGGGACAAAACCCCAAAATCGACTGTCCAGGCTGTTATCGCGATTGTCACCCATCATAAAGTAAACACCGGCCGGCACGGTACAGCGCAGACCATTTCGGAGATATTCACACTTTTCACGATGCGGAAAGCTCGAAGTTGGTCCTAAATCCTGCCATCTCCGCTCATCCAGCAATATTTGATGCGGCTTTTTACCAAGGTACTCTGTGAACTGTGCCGTATATGCCACACGGTCTGGCTCGAAATACTCACCGTCACGCTTGCGCGGCACTTCTTTACCGTTGATATAGAGGCGTTTATCGAGGTAAGCCACCTCGTCG
Source organism: Burkholderiaceae bacterium (assembly GCA_044368775.1). Lineage (GTDB taxonomy): Bacteria > Pseudomonadota > Gammaproteobacteria > Burkholderiales > Burkholderiaceae_B > Zwartia. The sequence goes on along the minus strand of JBILJA010000089.1, from coordinate 8,361 downwards.
CCCGGTAAAGCGACCACACGTTTGATGTAATCGACCGACGGGTCAACGGGGTAACGGAACACCATCACATCACCACGCGCGGGCTCCCCGATTGAAATGACTTTTTGATGCAGAACGGGCAGACGCAAGCCATAAGAGAACTTGTTGACCAAAATCAAATCGCCCGCTTGCAAGGTCGGCAACATCGAACCCGAGGGAATACGGAAAGGCTCAACGATAAAGGAGCGCAACACGAACACAAACAAAATAACCGGAAAAAAACTGGCGCCGTATTCGACCCACCAGGGCTGCTTACCGAGCTCTGTCCGCATTTGCTCTTCGCGGCTGCGCTTTTCCTCAGCAGGAAGGGCTACCCAACTCGGCCGGGCTAAATCGATCGCTTGCATCATGCGAGCATGACGTTTTTGTCTCAGCGAGAACTTATCAAGCGCCCAGATCACACCCGTGACCACAAGCGCGATAAATAAAATCAGGGCAAAGTTCCAGCTCATCAGTTCAACCTTGCATCAGTGTTATTTGTCATCGACTTGTAGAATCGCCAAGAAAGCTTCTTGAGGAATTTCTACACTACCCACTTGTTTCATCCGCTTTTTACCGGCCTTTTGCTTTTCGAGCAGTTTTTTCTTGCGACTAATATCACCGCCATAACACTTGGCCAGCACGTTTTTACGCAATGCTTTGACGTTTTCACGCGCGATGATTTCGGCACCAATCGCAGCCTGGATCGCCACATCGTACATCTGACGAGGGATCAATTCACGCATGCGTGATACCACCTCGCGCGCGCGATAACGCGCATTGGAGCGGTGACAAATGTTTGACAAAGCGTCGACCTTGTCAGTGTTGATCAACAGATCAACCTTAACCACATCTGCAGCGCGATACTCTTTGAACTCGTAGTCCATCGACGCGTACCCACGAGAAACTGATTTCAGCTTGTCAAAGAAATCAAGCACGATTTCGGCAAGTGGTATTTCGTAGTGCAGGTGGACTTGCCGACCGTGATAAGACATATCGAGTTGCACGCCACGCTTGTTGTTGCAAAGCGTCATGACCGTGCCCACATACTCCTGCGGCATAAACAGGGTCACGTTCACAATGGGTTCGCGTATCTCGATGTACTTACCAACGTCGGGCATTCGCGAGGGACTCTCGATTTGAATCACGGAGTTATCTCTCAGCACAACCTCGTACACCACGGAGGGTGCGGTCGTGATGATATCCATATCGAACTCACGCTCGAGCCGCTCTTGAACAATCTCCATGTGCAAGAGTCCGAGAAAACCGCAACGGAAACCAAAACCAAGGGCTTGTGAGACCTCAGGCTCGTACATCAAGGCTGAATCATTGAGCTTGAGTTTCTCAAGCGAGTCCCGCAATTGATCGTATTCACTGCTTTCCACGGGATACAAACCCGCGAACACTTGCGGCTGGACTTCTTTGAAGCCAGGCAAAGGTGCAGCAGCCGGATTGTTCAACAGCGTCATCGTGTCGCCGACCTTGGCATCGGCGAGCTCTTTGATGCCAGCGATGACAAACCCCACCTCGCCTGCGGAGAGAAACTTGCGGGGCTCAGACTTGGGCGTAAACACACCGACCTGCTCACACAAGTGCACCGCACCTGTCGCCATGAAGGAAATTTTGTCCTTGGGTTTGAGAACACCATTGATCACGCGAATCAGCATGACCACGCCCACATAGTTATCAAACCAAGAGTCAATAATCAATGCCTGCAGGGGCGCCTCGGGATCACCCTTGGGGGCAGGAATACGCGCGACGACGGCTTCGAGAATATCGTCGATGCCCATGCCTGTTTTGGCGCTCGCCAAGATCGCGTCCGCCGCGTCGATCCCGATGACTTCTTCGACCTCGGCACGCGCGCTCTCTGGGTCTGCCTGAGGCAGATCCATTTTATTAAGAATAGGGACGACCTCGACGCCGAGTTCAATCGCCGTATAACAATTGGCGACGGTCTGGGCCTCTACACCCTGAGAAGCATCGACAACCAGTAACGCGCCTTCGCATGCAGACAGAGAGCGACTCACCTCGTAAGAAAAGTCAACGTGTCCGGGCGTATCAATCAAATTGAGATTGTAGGTTTTGCCATCTTGCGCCTTGTAGTGCAGCGCAGCTGTTTGAGCTTTGATGGTGATACCGCGCTCGCGCTCGATATCCATAGAGTCGAGGACCTGCGCGGACATTTCACGATCCGCCAAGCCCCCGCAGCGCTGGATCAGACGATCCGCCAAGGTGGACTTGCCATGGTCGATGTGGGCAATGATGGAGAAATTGCGAATATGCTGCATAACACCTAAAAAGTAAGCGGGCTCGCAAGCAAAAGGGGCGCCCTGCGCCCCTTTTGCAGCAAACCGCTATTCTAGCCGTTCTTGGCTTTATTTGGCGGCTGGCACAGCGACCCAGCGGGTTTGATCGCCAGTCCGAACCATCAAACCAACAGAACGCGTCTTGTCGAGACCGGCAATCACCTTGGCAAACTGCTCAGGACTCGTAATGTCGGTGTTATTGACCGCCAAAATGAGGTCGCCTTCGGCAATACCCACTGTCGAAGCTGGCGCTGCCACCGCAGTGACCTGAACACCACCCTTGATGCGCAGCTTTTTCTGCGCTTCAGCGCTAACTGGAACAATCGTCATACCCAGCACCACACTCTGTGACTCGGCAGGTTTTTCCTTTGCAGCAGGCGCCTCAGCAGTCCGCTCGGCCTTTAATTCTGTCACAGTGACATTGAGCTTGACCATCTTGCCCTTGCGCCAAACTTCGACTGGAGAAACCGCACCTGGCTTTGTTTGACCCACGAGACGAGGCAAATCAGACATACGGGTAATCGCTTTACCGTCAAACTTCAAAATCACGTCACCCGGCAAAATACCGCCCTTTTCTGCTGGACCATCAGGCTCAACACCACTCACCAAGGCGCCTTCGGCTTTAGGTAGACCAATGGCTTGCGCCACATCCTTGCTCACCTCACCGATCTGCACACCGATCCGTCCACGCGTGACACGACCTGAGGACTTGAGCTGTTCCACGACCTGCATCGCTTCATCGATCGGAATCGCCAAAGAGATGCCCATAAAACCACCACTGCGGGATATGATCTGAGCATTGATACCGACAACTTGGCCCTCTAGATTGAGCAAAGGACCGCCAGAATTACCTGGATTGACCGCCACATCAGTCTGAATAAAAGGAAGATAGTCACCGGTCTCACGACCCAAGGCACTGATGATGCCCGAAGTCACCGTCGACTCGAGTCCGAAAGGCGAACCAATCGCCAAGACCCATTGACCTTTTTTGAGAGTTTTGGCATTGCCAATCGGCAGTGTTGCCATCCCCTTGGCATCAATTTTGAGCAAGGCGACATCTGTACGTTGATCACTGCCCACGACTTTCGCCTTGAACTCGCGACCATCTGTCAGCGTGACAAAAATATCCGTTGCATCCACCACCACATGATGGTTGGTCAGCAGGTGTCCATCCTCCGAGATAAAAAATCCCGATCCTACACCGCGCGGCACAGAGCGCTCTTCAGGCTCGGCACGTCGTCCGCGTGGCGCTGGTTGCGGTCCTTGACGTCCACCGGGTGGCGCGAAGTCAGGCCCAAAAAAGTGACGGAATAATTCATAAGGATCTTGGCCAGGTGCACCACCACCACCACCGCCGCCTGCACGCGAGGAGACTTTAGCGGTTGTGCGGATATTCACCACAGCAGCTTCTGATTTTTCGACGATCGTCGTAAAGTCAGGCAAACCAACATTGCGCGCTTGCGCAGGCGAGACTTGCAAGCCACCGAGCACCAAGGCCATGGCGACCATCAACGTTGTCGCGATGCGGCGCATGCGATCAACAGACTGATACAGATATGAGTGTGACTGATCTTGCATCATGAACTCCGATTTAAACGCTCCAACTCAGCGCTCGCAGCGCGTTAACGTGCGGGCGTTGACGGAACGTATTGAATTGACTGAGCCAACTGTTCAAGGGTTGCGGCCGGCACTTCACCCAATACAGTCAACCAGAAGTTTTCTACCTTGATCCCGAAGATATTCACTGAGCCACTTCGCGCAGCGCCTTGGGGTTCATACTCAGACCGTTCTGGCTGATAAGGTTCAATAAAAATTGAAATAGTTGCGAGGCCATCTGATAACACGAGTTGATTCACGCGTTTGTTATTAGAAAAAGTTCTTTCAAGTTGTGATGTTGGCATATAACCGGCTGGGGCTGGAATCCGCCAACCCTTTGCCAACAAATCTACTTTGGCATGCTGCGCACGCACGCTTCGCCAATCCGTTGTGGTCCACGTCGGCGTCAACATCGCTTCAGTAATCTCGGCGCCAATTGTGACCTGTACGAACGCCACCTGTTCGATGACCACACCCTCGTGACCGACCATTTGAGCCTTGAGCAGCAAATTAGTCTCAAGATCCGAACACAAGCGATAACCGTAGCGATGCTGATCACGCGGCGTCACTTCAATGCCACGGCAAGGTCGTCCTGCAATACGCAAAAGCTCAGGTGCAAGTCGCACGGTGTAATTTTTTTCTAATGATTGCGCATGATTCAGTAACAATCCAGGAAAGCGATCCCCGCGTTGTCGCTCTAGCAAAATGAGCTTGCGATCGGGCATCAGGCCTTGTACTTCATCATTAAAACGTAAATACTCTCTAGGCGCGCCATCCAGAACCTCGATGCGCTCCTTTTCATTTTTTCCATCGAATAAATGCGTGATGCGTGACGATTCAAAACGCTCACCTTGCTGAAAAGCAAAGACGCCCACATAGTTAAGGGTCCGTGCAGCATGTTGAATTTGGCGCACAATCTGATTGACTTCAGACTGATCGGATAAACGCGACGAGGGGGATGCTTGAACCGGTACGGCTTGTGCGGAGGGAGCGACAGGTGATGCATAACTCAATGCGCTCACACCCGTCAGCATGAACGTCAACGCACAATTGACCAAGCGAGACATTACCGCATAGCTCCAAATGACACTTGACGCACATTCGCCGGGCCAGACATTTCGCGATGCGTATTTACATAATCACGCACAACGGGAGCGTTAAACGCAACCTCAATCGGACGTAAAGGTTGCGCGGGTTGCACGGGTGTGACTTCTGCGACTTGTTCGGTAGGCGATGAGAGTTCTGGCAACAAAAATGGTTTGGCAACCCAAATGACCGAAGCCACCGCTGCGGCCATGGCAAAGCCAGGCCAAACCGTTCTACCCCAGAAACGCTGCCCCCTTGCTAACTTGGCTGCAGGCTTTGGGGCAGCCACAATCGCAGGTTCCTGAGCAATCGCCTGGGCAACGCGCTGCTGCAGAGAGTGCTGGGCAGGTAAGGCCAGAGCAGGTGTCCGCAACGTATCCCCGATCAGGTGATAAAGCTCCCAAGTCGACTGCCCTTGAGCGGATAACACATGCTCAGGCATGTCAGCGCCCGTATCACCATCCATCCAGGCTGAAATCTCACTCTGGGGCTGTTGGGTTGACTGATTCATGTTTGAGATCCCGTTAGACTGTTTCATCGTTTGAACTCCTCACCAGCGCCGATCGCCGGTATCACCCAGCAAGGGACGCAACTTTATCGCAATGGCTTCACGGGCTCGAAAAATACGAGACCTCACCGTGCCGATCGGACAACTCATACTTTCAGCAATATCTTCGTAACTCATTCCATCAATTTCACGCATCACAATCGCATTACGCAAGTCCTCGGGCAAATCATTCATCGCCTTATTCACCGTTTCGGCAATTTGACGGCTCGCCATCTCAGATTCGGGGTTGCTACTGTCTGTTAGGTTGTCAGTTGCGTCAAAAGTTTCACCATCTTCGTTTTCTTGTGCAGAAGGTGTGCTTGGACGGCGATTATTTTGCGCCAGCCAGTTGCGGGCCGTATTGATCGCAATGCGGTAAAGCCATGTGTAGAATGCACTTTCACCCCGAAACTGGGGCAAAGCGCGATACGCTTTAATAAAGGATTCCTGAGCTACATCCTCGATTTCACCGGGATCCCGAATCATGCGAGAGAGTAAGCGCATAATTTTTCTTTGATATTTCAGTACCAACAGGTCAAACGCCTGCTTGTCTCCGCGTTGTACGCGCGCCACCAACTCAGCGTCTACGTCGCGTTCACTCAAGCTGAATCCCCTTTTGAATGTCGATGGGCACCCTCAATTTGTCGGTTCGCCTGTAGCGCGACCTCGCGAAAGATTGTGGGATGCGTACACTGCCTCCAGACCACCGCGAGAGCGGTCTTTGACATGTTATGGGGACGATGTTGGAATTTCAAACCTAAGCTCAGTCCAAAAAAATGATGCCAGCGCTGAGTGACAATAACCTCTATGCTATCAGTCAGACCAGAGACTTCTGAATAAAATGCCAGTTGCCACGGCTTTTCAGAGGAAATCACGAGTACGCGTCCCTCAAAAGCTTTTTGCCCGCGGTGCGGCCCAACATAATGCACCAAAATGGGGATCGCCCCCAAAAGGGATGCCGCCCAAGGCTCTAGGCCAACCCACAGGGCAGAACTGAAAAAAGCAAGGGAGGCCGTGAGGAGCAGTAAAAAAATCAATCCCTCGACCCAGCGAGGCTGGGTCAACGGGACGACAAGCTCTGAACGACATAACGTCTCAGACGATAAGCTCTCTGACGTCAAATACGACGAACAGCCATTGAGCCGTTTGTGCCGCCAAATCCAAAAGAGTTGGAAAGCGCAACATCGATCTTTATTTCACGCGCAGCATTCGCGCAATAATCCAGATCGCATTCGGGGTCTTGGTTAAAGATATTGATCGTGGGCGGAGAAATCTGGTGATGCACGGCGAGCGTCGTGAAGACGGCTTCAATACCACCCGCTGCACCCAACAAATGACCCGTCATCGACTTGGTCGAATTGATCACGAGTTTTTTAGCGTGATCACCAAACGCCAACTTCAGCGCTTCAGTTTCGTTTTTGTCGCCAAGCGGGGTTGAAGTCCCATGCGCATTCACATACTGGACCTGGTCAGCGTTGATCCCGCCGTTGCGTAACGCATTCGCAATCCCTCGACGAGGCCCATCACGATCAGGCGCCGTAATGTGATGCGCGTCAGAGCTCATACCAAAGCCAGCGAACTCACCATAAATGCGAGCACCACGCTTTTTAGCATGCTCATACTCTTCGAGAATCAGCACGCCAGCACCCTCGCCCAAGACAAAACCGTCACGATCGCGGTCCCAAGGACGCGAAGCCGTTGTTGGATCGTCGTTACGCTGTGACAAGGCACGCATGGCGGCAAAACCACCAATACCAAGTGGAGAAACGGTCGACTCGGCACCGCCGGCCATCATGACGTCGGCATCGCCGTATTCGATCATGCGCGCAGCATCGCCAATGGAATGCAGGCCCGTTGTGCAGGCCGACACCACCGCATAGGAAGGGCCTTTAAAGCCCAACATAATGGAAATCTGGCCCGAAATCAGGTTAATCAGTGAAGCAGGGACGAAAAACGGAGAGATACGGCGTGGGCCACGCTCGAGGTATTCGGTCTGAGTTTCCTCAATCCGCTGCAGTCCGCCAATTCCCGAGCCGACAATCACGCCCACACGCTCTGCGTTGGCCTCGGTAATTTCCAACCCAGAGTCTTTCCAAGCTTGCAGGCCGGCTGCGATGCCGTAATGGATAAAAGTATCCATCGTCCGCGCTTCTTTGGCAGGAAGGATTTGGGTGATGTCAAAACCTTTGACTTCACCAGCAATGTGCGCATTGAATGCGCTGGGATCGAAGCGTGTAATCCGTCCAATACCGGACCGACCGCTCACGATATTGTCCCAAGCCGTGGCAATGTCGTTGCCCACCGGGCTCACAATGCCAAGACCTGTAATGACGACACGTCGTTTCACGGAGCACTCCTCAAATATGTCATACGCGGGCAAGAAAACTGGCGAAAAGAAAACTGACGCAATTGAGCGGGAGCCAAAGGCCCCCGCCATGCGATACAGAATATCCTAACCGCCTAAATACCAACAAAAATTACTTGGAATTCGAAGTGATGTAATCCACGGCCTGTTGAACCGTCGTGATTTTTTCTGCTTCTTCATCAGGAATTTCGGTTTCGAACTCGTCTTCGAGTGCCATCACCAGCTCAACCATGTCGAGCGAATCGGCACCGAGGTCGTCAAGAAAGGAAGAGGCGTTCTTGATCTCGGCTTCGTTAACGCCAAGTTGTTCAGCGACAATCTTTTTGACGCGCTGTTCGATGCTTTCCATGCAGATCTCCAAAGGGAAAAGTCCGGCGAATTATAGCCAACCGGGAGAAAAAAAACCTATTACATGTACATGCCGCCATTGACGTGCAATGTCG
>JBILJA010000234.1:0-2954 GCA_044368775.1 Burkholderiaceae bacterium | reverse complement strand
CCCCGCGAGCCGAAACGATCGAGAAACCATCCCAACAGTGGACCAATCAGGGCAGCTTCCATCGACATCATGGCCGACGCACCGGACACAGAGGTTTTACTCCACTGCTTTTCCTGAATCAGAACGGCAACATACGCACCAAAAGCCTGATGCAACATCATCGACTGGATAAACTGCAGCGAGGCCGCAGCAAACACCATCTTCCAACCGTAAAAAATCTTCATTTGAATCAAAAGGTTAGGTCAATCTAGCGCGTGTATTGTCGCGCGTATTTAGTGCATGTCTCCGGACTTTTTTAATTATTTATCCGTATTAGTATGAACCCTAACATAAACCACGATCATTTGCAGAGAACAAAAAAGAAATGATACAGGCCCCCTCAACTCAAGACCCTGACCTTGATATAGTGTCTATTCACCTAACTTAGGCTCCTTACACACATCAAAGAGGTCATCGTGGCAAAAGCATATTGGATCAGTGCCTATCGTTCAATTTCCAACCCAGAAGCGCTGGCGGCCTACGCCAAGCTTGCCGGCCCTGCTCTGACCGCAGCGGGTGGAAAATTTTTAGCACGCAATGAGGCGGCAGCCATTAAAGAGGCCGGCGTCAAACAACGTACCGTACTGATTGAGTTTGAAAGCGTAGATGCCGCATTGGCAGCCTACAACAGCCCAGCCTACCAAGAGGCGATTCGCGCCTTGGGTACGGGTGCGGCCGAACGAGACATCCGTATTGTTGAAGGCTTGTAAAAAAACTTGCGACCGACTCAGGTTCCCTACTCGTTGCCCCCCATCAGCACGTTAACCGTGCTGATTGGCGGGCGCGGATTTGCTCCACAACGAACTGCGCCATTTAACCGCAATCCCGATCGTGGCAAGCAATCCTAAACCAGAATATAAAAACGTCGTCACGACAAAGCCAACGGTGTCAATCAAGGGTCCGGCGATCAGCAAACCGACCGGCAAACCCCAAATCGCCAGAATTCGAAGCCCCATGACACGACCTCGATATTGAGGTTCAATGACGCGCAACATCACTGCCGCCAACGGAACAAGACAAATGCTTTGTACGAAACCGGCGCTAATTAAGATCAGCACTCCGAGCAAGAAATGCGTTGTGGGCCCGAAGAGCATCAATAAACCAAACCAAATCGCCGTGGCAACGAGGAGTGCACGTCCGGTTCCTAATGAAAAACGGTTACTTCCTAAAACGATTGAGCCGAGCAGCGCTCCGAAAGCGAAACTGGCGCTGAGTGTTCCTAGTCCCTCCTGCCCCACGTCATAAATCGAGCGTGCGATATAGGGCAATAATCCCAAAGAAAAAGGGAACGCCAGAAAATTGACGAGAAATGCCACGCTCATTGTTCCCATCAAAACGGGCTTCGCCCAAACGTAGGAAAAGGCATGATTCAAATCAGTCAATGGTGAGGGACGAGAGGTGTGAATAACAACACCATCATGCACAGGCTTACCAGCTACGTTCCTGGAAAAATAAAAACTCACTAAATAAAGAAAAGTAATGCTGACATACACGGGCACCATACCAAATTGCGCAAAAATACTTGCCCCGGCTAAAGCGCCTGCGATACGCGCAGAGTCGGAGGTCATGCGAGAAATACCCAACGCAGAAGTCAACTGATCGCTCGGCTGAGTCTGACCGATCAGTGCATAGCGCATCATCAAATCAGAGGGACGAATCAAACCGACCACGGTCGCAACCGCGATCACCGTGAGTGGATTCAATAAATTAAAAAATGCGAGCATCGCGATGGTCATGGCGACAATAGCGTAAAGACCTCGCGTCAGCATAAAGAGAGTGCGATAGCCGACGCGATCGCCAGCGATACCCAGAAAAGGCGAAATAAGTGCGCCCGTGTATTGCAAAGCGCCATAGATCACAAGCAACAGTACTGAGCCAGACTCGACCAACACGTACCAGCCGAGCACCAGAATCTCCATCTCAAAGGCCCACGACGTGGCCAAATCGGCAGTCCACTGATAACGAAAACTGCGCACCTTAAAAGGTGCGCGAGAGGACTTCAGGATGCTGCTAAAGGCGCCAGCCATGAAAAAGATCAAGACCTTGTCGGAAGTTTTTATTCGAGCTTGATATTACGTTCTTTCACGACTTGTTTCCACGTTGCTGACTCCTTGGCCATAAAATCAGCCAATTCCTGACGGGTGGTCGGGTCTGGTGTCAATCCGTGCTTGTTCAACTGCACGCGTACCTCGGGATCATTCAATACCTTAACAATTTCTGTATTCCAGCGATCTAGGATTGGAGCGGGTGTTTTGGCAGGCGCAACAAAGGCATACCAGTTGGTCGCGTTAAATCCGGGGTAGCCAGACTCGGCCATCGTTGGTACATCAGGCATCAAATCGGTCCGCTTTAAACCTGTTGTGGCCAAAGCTTTGAGTTTTTTTGTCTGGACATGCTGCACACTCGTCGTGGGTGTTGCGTAATACGCGTCAATCCGGCTGCTTAACAAATCAAGCATCGCGGCACTTCCGCCTTTGTAGGGCACATGGATAAGCTCCACACCAGCACGCTGAGCAAAAAGCTCACCAGCCAAGTGTGCCGCCGAACCTACGCCGGTAGAGGCATACGTCATTTTGCCTGGTTCCTTTTTGGCGGCAGCGACGAGCTCAGCCAGCGTATTGACCTTTAGCTCAGAGGGAACAACCAGGACATTGGGAAAATTGACCCCCATGGTAATGGGTGCGAGATCTTTGAGTGGATCAAAATTTAATTTCATCAAATGGGGTGACACCGCCATCGGGCCGATTGTTCCCAGCAACAGCGTTGTGCCATCGGGTTTGGCGTTGACCACCGCTTGCGTCGCAATCACGCCTCCTGCGCCAGGACGGTTTTCAACCACGACAGGCTGCCCAAGGTTAGCAGACAAGCTTTTAGCCACAATCCGTGTCGCAGTGTCCGTACCACCACCCGGTACG
>JBILJA010000233.1:0-2956 GCA_044368775.1 Burkholderiaceae bacterium | reverse complement strand
TCTCCTTTGTACTAGGCGCTCTTCTGACATTATTTATCTCAGCTCAATCCGACGAGGCGGAGTATGTATTGTTGATTTGTCCGCTCGCGGTATTGGCAGCTTTCGCTATTCCCACCATGCGTCGAGGCGTCATCAACACCCTCGACTGGTTTGCCCTGATGTGTTTTTCCGTCACGGTTGCTTGCGTATGGATTGGATGGTTTGCGCTGCATTTTGGAATGCCCAAGCAAATCTCACTCAATATCGCTCGCCTGACTGTGGGGTATGAGCCGACCATTGCTTGGTGGAGCGTGGTCTTAGCCTTTGTCTGCACACTCTGTTGGATCGCCATGATTATTTGGCGAGTCAAAGCCAATCCTAACGCGCTTTGGCGCGGATCTTTACTGGCTGCCGGTGGTCTCACGATTTCTTGGATCCTGCTTGTGCTGCTTTGGATGCCTGCGATCGATTACGTTCGAAGCTACCGCCCAATGTCTGCCGAAATCCGCAAAACGCTCGAAGGTCTGTCTTCAACTCCAGGAGAGCTCGCTTGCCTAAGGGGTCAAGGCTTAACTCTCGGCCCACGCGCCTCCCTCTTCGTCTTTGATCATATCGAATTGGTCTACGACTCAGTCTGCCCGTTCGTGCTGCAGCAAACGACGAAAAAGAAATTGGAAAGTGGTGAAGCCGGCTTTAGTGATCATGCCGAGGTCCTCTGGCAAGGCTCCCGAGGTGCGGATCGCTTTGATCGTTACAGAATTTTGCGCCTCCCCAACCGATGAGTGTTGTCGATACCTCGCCCCGATCCTTTGGCGCAACACTTCGTGCGATTTTCAAACAGTCTTGGCCTATTTTAATTAGTCAATGGGCCAGCATGGCCTTTGGCGTCCTGGACACCGCGATGACGGGACATGCGGGTCCGATCGATTTGGCCACGATGGCCTTATCGATCTCTATTTACATTACGGTCTTTATTGGTCTGACTGGGGTCATGCACGCATTGATTCCCATACAAGCCCAGTACGTCGGCGCTGGCAAACTCGAACGCGTCGGACAAACTTGGGGGCAAGGCATCTGGGTCTCTCTGCTGCTCTCCGTTCTGGGTGGCGCCGTACTTCTTTTTCCTGATATCTGGCTGAGCTTTTCTGGTGATCTCGATCCCTTGGTTCGCGCCAATGTCAAAAGCTATCTGCTCGCGTTGACTTGCGCCTTACCGGCAGCCCTGATGTTTCGGACTGTTTATTCGCTCGCGAATGCAGTGTCACGTCCCAAAATGATCATGATGATCAATCTTGTGGGCATTGTGCTCAAAATATTCTTTAACTGGCTACTCATTTTTGGAAACTGGGGATTGCCGGCTTTGGGCGCCACGGGTGCCGGCATCGCTTCTGCGATTGTCTTTTGGATCAACCTTGCCATTGGCCTCTGGATCGTCACACGCACCCCTTTTTACAAACAATTTCATTTAAAACTTGGTCGTCCGCAGTGGGGCGAACTGTGGAATATCTTGCGCCTTGGCATTCCAATGGGCGGATCGTACTTAGTCGAGGTCAGTGCTTTTACGTTTATGGCGTTATTAGTCGCTCAAGAGGGCACTGCCGTCATTGGCGGCCATCAAATCACCTCAAACCTGGCCGCTCTCGCCTACATGATGCCGATGGCAATTGGTGTGGCGACTGCAGCGCTCACGGCCCAAGCGATTGGCGCGGGACAACTTAACCAAGCGCATCGAACGAGCATGATGGGTTTGGTGGTGGGCTTGGGTGGCGCGCTCATCACGGCCTGCGCACTCTACTTTGGGCGAGACGTCATTGTGTCGCTTTACACGAACGACCCTGCCGTAGCCCTGATCGCACTGTCATTGCTCGCTCTCTTGCCTTTCTTTCATATTGTTGATGCCATGCAATGCATCAACAGCTACCTATTGCGAGCGCACAAAATTGCTGTCGTACCCCTCTGTCTGCAAATATTCGCGCTCATGGTGGTGGGCTTAATAGGCGGTTGGTGGCTGGGTTTTGGACCTGGTCGCGGACTGATTGAACCGCTGCGTAATCAACTGTTGGCAGGCTCACCCGTCGGGGCAGGCAGTATGTGGTTGATGGCCACGATCGGCTTAGCCATCTCTGCCGTGTTGCTACACGGCTGGTACCGGCACATCATCAAGGCGCTCAGGCGCAAGGCTCTCAAACGAGCTTGATAAAGGTATCGCGGTAGTATTTGAGTTCATCGATCGACTCATAAATATCCGCAAGGGCTTCATGCTTACTACGCTTTTCAAAACCTTTTAAAAGCTCTGGTTTCCAGCGGCGGGCAAGCTCCTTGAGCGTGCTGACATCGATCGTCCGGTAGTGAAAAAACTGCTCAAGCTTGGGCATGTAATTAAACATGAAGCGTCGATCCTGGCTCACCGTATTGCCGCAGAGTGGCGACTTACCCGCTGGAACGTACTGTGAAAGAAAACCAATCAACTCAATTTCAGCTTGAGACTCGGTTAGGGTCGAGGCTTTGACCTTTTCAATCAGACCGCTTTTCCCATGGGTAGAACGATTCCAGCTGTCCATCGCGTCAAGCAAGGCATCGGCTTGATGAATCACCAAAACAGGCCCTTCTGCCACGACGGTCAAATCAGGCTCAGTGACGACGACGGCCACCTCGATGATGCGTTCCTTTTGTGGGTCTAAGCCCGTCATCTCCATATCCAGCCATACCAGACGGAATTCATTAGGAACTATTTTTCCATTTTGTGCAGAAGGTGCCTGAGAGGGGGTCTTGGCCATATAATCAATCCAGTTAAAACGTGATTTTCTCACATGCTGTCATAAGGCCCTTTGGACTCATGCTTACGATACTTTTTATTGCTTTCCTTCTCGCGACGATCGGAACACGTTTGTGGTTGGCGAGTCGCCAGCTTCGTCACGTCGTGAGCCATCGCGAAACCGTACCGGCCGAGTTTGCTTCGCGCATCGGCTTAGTCAGC
>JBILJA010000232.1:0-2957 GCA_044368775.1 Burkholderiaceae bacterium | reverse complement strand
CTCATCGCTCCGGTGCAGGCCAATGAGCTTTTTGTTGAAATGAGCGCCAATGCACTGGATCATCTCGCACGCGATGGTGTGCTGTATTACAGGCGTGGTCCTCAGCTTGCTCGCTTTGTTTGTCGCTGGGACACGACTGAGGATGAGGTCAAACAACTATTGACCTTGATTGCGCGACACGCACAGACTTAAAGAAATCTACTCATTTATATTTCAAATTTTTTAAGATCACGCATATGACTAAGATGATTTTTCGATTAATTTGTATCACCCTACTTGGTCTCGCAAGCGTTGCGAATGCCACCGCTTCAGGACTCACCCTTGCTCAGTATCGAGACTGGAGTCGGGACCCAATCAAAAAAGAAATGCTCAACACTTATACGGCTGGCATGGGCCAAGGCGTCACTTTCGCAAACGTCTATAACAAGACACAAAAAATACCGATGATTTTTTGTCCTCCGAACACCCTCCAAATTACAGGCGACCTGACCAATACCGTTCTTGCCAAATTCATCGCTAAGAATAGTTTCAAACCCACCGACGAAATATCGATCATTTTGATATTCGCAATGAAAGATGCTTACCCTTGCTAACGCAAGGCCTGCACTGGATACGAAGTTCATCACAAACGTACAAAAGCAAAAGGGGTTAACTTTTAAAAGTTAACCCCTTTTTATACTGGTCGGAACGGAAGGATTCGAACCTTCGACCCCTTGCACCCCATGCAAGTGCGCTACCAGGCTGCGCTACGCCCCGAAAGACGAAGATTATATCAGAGACTTACGCAGAGTCGGTGCGACGCTCGAGAGCAGATCTTTGATTCCCATCAACTCAGTGCGCAAGGCATTGAGTTCTAACGCAGTCAGACGCACGGCCGCATCGGGATCCTGCGCAGTCTCGCGCCCCTCGCTCAAACGGTTGCGAGCGCCACTGATCGTAAAACCTTGTTCATACAACAACTCGCGGATTTTACGAATCAACAGGACTTCGTGATGTTGATAATAGCGACGGTTACCACGACGCTTGACAGGCTTGAGCTGCGTGAATTCCTGCTCCCAATAGCGCAACACATGTGGCTTGACGCCACATAAATCGCTCACTTCACCGATCGTGAAGTAGCGCTTTGCGGGGATGGGTGGAAGCACAACGGACTTATCAGAAATAGTCATAACCCAATCGAATTGCTCAATACAGTAAAGCCAGTGTATCTCTAACTGGCTGAAACAGGTTCACCTGGATGCTCAACCGCGCCTTTTAACTTTTGGCTTGCATGGAAAGTTACCACACGCCTGGCTGCGATTGGAATGGTTTCACCCGTCTTGGGATTACGACCTGGACGAGGCGGTTTGTGACGGACCTGAAAATTACCGAAGCCGGAAAGCTTGACCGGCTCACCACGCGCCAATGCATCTCGAATTTCTTCGAAAAACGTATCCACAATATCTTTTGCTTCTCTTTTATTCAGTCCAACACGGTCAAACAACATTTCTGCTAGCTCAGCCTTTGTGAGCGTTCTTGGTTCGGTCATTTTTATCAACTATCAAATATTGGGTGATTAACCAAGACTATCGTGGGCGTGCTTGATGACCGACTTCAAGTGCTTCGCGGATTTTACTCATGCAAGCATCCACACGCGCATCATCAAGGGTCACTTCATTGTCTTGCAAGGACACTCTAAAAGCCAGACTCTTTTCATTCGACTCGCTCTTTGCAGGATCTCGCCACACATCGAACAAACCAACATGCTGAACAACACTCAGATTGGGGTCACCGGTGATCGTTGTTGCTATGGTATCCAATAAGGCCTGTACAGGCGTATCAGTAGAAACCCAAATAGCCAAGTCTCTTTGAACCAGAGGTTGCCGAGAAAGCTCCCGGACTCCTGGCATGGCAATGGCCATCAGTGCATCAAGGTGAACCTCGAGCAAAACGGGTGCCGTAGAAAGCTCTTGCTCCTGTACCCAGCGAGGATGCAACTCCCCAATCCAACCGATATGCTGACCTTCAAGCACTATTTCAGCACTGCGTCCTGGATGAAGAATGGGGTGCTGTTTGACATTAAAGCGAAGGGCTGAGGCTTTGACACCAAACAGCGTTTCGAGGTCATGCTTAACGTCATAGAAGTCAACCGACCGTGATGGCTCGCCCCATTGATCCTCGCGCACAGATCCCCAAGCGGCAAGCGCAAGGTATTGAGGCTGATGGATACCGGCAACCGTCAAAGGTCCATCTTTGACTAAGGTATCTTTCATATAGACACGACCGAGTTCAAAGACTCGCACACGCGATTGCTTACGATTCGCGTTATATCGAATATTTGCAATTAAGCCAGGCAGCAAAGATGACCGCATGACCGCTAATTGACTCGCGATCGGGTTCAGTAAGCGAATGGGATCTGGCTGACCACACATCCCCTCTTCCCAAGCCGTCTCAACAAAAGAAAAATTAATGACCTCTTGATAACCCAAACCGGCCACTTGATGGCGAATCGTGTGCGCAGACCGAGTGACTTCGGGATCCATGCGCATACGTGCCGCCGCAATCGGGGGCACAGCGGGAATATTTTCAAAACCAATAATTCTGGCGATTTCTTCAATCAAATCTTCTTCGATCTGAATATCAAAGCGGTAAGAAGGTGGATCAACGACAAACACCCCGTCTGTCACGGTGTAAGAAAACCCCAATCGGGTAAAGGTTTGCTCGACATCGGCTTGGCTGACAGTGATGCCAAGAATGCGGCAACAACGCTTCAAGCGCATCTTGACGGGAAGTTGCTGAGGCACATTGATCAGTTGGTCATCAATGGGCCCTGCCTGTCCACCACAAATGTCAATAATTAAATTTGTAATAAAATCAATATGTTCTGGAATATTGTTAAAGTCAACTCCACGCTCAAAACGATGACTTGCTTCAGAAGTGAGCTTAAGCTTACGGGCACGACCCGCAATGGCATCCGG
>JBILJA010000231.1:0-2962 GCA_044368775.1 Burkholderiaceae bacterium | reverse complement strand
GATTAGCGCTAATTCGGCCCCTTTAGAATTAAAGCAAGTGGCAGCGCTCAAGCGTTATGGCGTGTCCTCGCAGCCTTTGAACAAATCGATGAAAAAAGCATTCAGTCAAGGTTGGCATACCGTGTCCGAGACGGATCACCGTTTTGCGAGATGGAACATTGCATTGTTAAGCCCAGAGGCGGAGGGCGATTTCCGCCAAGAAGCCAATACGTTTGGGTTCAATGTAGAAATCGATCCACTTGAGCCGAGCTCAATGCCAGTTAAGCGGACCGCCATGGGACGCTTTGCGCATGAAGCAGCAGTATGTTCTGCACCACAAGCGGGTGAGCAAATCGCTTTTTATATGGGCTGTGACTCGCGTAATGAGTACATCTATAAGTTTGTGTCCGATGCGCGATGGGACCCGCAGGATGTCGGAGGTGGTGTCCGAGCAGGGGACAAGTATCTCAACGAAGGACGTCTATACGCTGCTAAATTTAACGCAGACGGTACAGGTGAGTGGCTCGCGCTTGACTTTCAAGATCCTAAAATACGAGGTTTCGAGGGTTACCGTTTTTCAAATCAGGCAGATGTTCTCGTCCACACACGCTTTGCGGCCGACGCAGTAGGCGCGACCCCGATGGATCGTCCTGAATGGGGCGCTGTGAATCATCGAAATGGTGATATCTACTTTGCGCTAACGAATAGCAATGTCGCCAATCGAACGCCCGCGAAAGTGAATGCGGCCAATCCACGGGCCTATCAAGATCCGGATGGTAAAAAGAGATCTGGAAATCCGCATGGCCACATCATTCGTTTTCGTGAACAAAATGCACGATCGAACGACATAAGCTTTTCCTGGGATATTTTCCTTTTTGGTGCCGAGGAGGATGATCCTGCTTCGAACTTGTCTACATTAACGGCTAAAAATAGTTTTTCCTCACCCGATGGGTTGTGGTTCAGTCGGGCAACAGGCATTTGTTGGATTCAGACCGATGATGGGGCGATGACGGATGAAAGTCATTGCATGATGCTGGCCGCGATTCCCGGAGCGGTGGGAGATGGTGAAAAAATCACGATTTCCAACGTTATGCAGGTGGGTTCAGACAAGCTAGAAGGGATGCAAGAGACTTTTATAGGGGCTGCGCTTGGTGAGGCGCGACTCAGACGATTTTTAGTGGCTCCAAAGGGTGCGGAAGTCACCGGTGTGACCGAAACAGCCGATGGGAAAACGCTTTTCGTCAATATTCAACATCCTGGCGAAAAAACGCCGGCCTTGGGGCAAGCTACGCAATTCGAATTAGAGAGCGCTTGGCCTGGCCATCGAGGCTTTGGGCAACCAGGCCGTCCGCGGTCAGCGACTATTGTGATTCAGAGGGAGGATGGCGGGATCATTGGGCTCTAAGGCCCGCCCGTCATCAAACTGAAATATTGGGTCGTTACTGTGTTGTATATTAGTTTTAGTTATGTGCATTAAGCGCTATTTAAATGCGGTTTTAGTTAATGGGAAATTTCATGGCTGACAAACACCTTTCATCGCAATTCGATATTGAACTCAACGCTCTTTGTAGCAATTTGCTGGAAATGGGTGGGATGGTCGAGTCTCAGATTTTGGA
Organism: Burkholderiaceae bacterium; assembly: GCA_044368775.1. Lineage (GTDB taxonomy): Bacteria > Pseudomonadota > Gammaproteobacteria > Burkholderiales > Burkholderiaceae_B > Zwartia. The sequence goes on along the minus strand of JBILJA010000231.1, from coordinate 1,367 downwards.
TGCGACCAAAGCATTTTCAACTATGGATATCGAGTTGTGTAAGGTTGTGATCGATCGCGAAAAAACAATTAACACCAAAGAAATCGAAATTGATCTGGCTTGTACCGAAATTATTGCCAGAAGGCAACCTACGGCTCGAGATTTACGTTTGGTGATGGCGGTCTCAAAGGCGATCACCAATCTGGAGCGTGCCGGCGACGAGGCTGAGAAAGTCGCCAAGAGAACGCGTCGAATTATTCGAAGCGGTGCAGAGCATAAAATCAATGTTGCAGAAATAATTATCTCCGGACAGCTTGCGCTCAAACAGTTGCGTCAGAGTCTAGATGCCTTTGCAAGATTGGATCGTGAGGCCGCAGTTGAGATTGTGTTGGACGACCGTCAGATTGATGAAGAATTCCGAGCTTTTGTTCGCAAACTCACGTCCTACATGACGGAGGATCCCCAAACGATCGCCACAGGGCTAGATATGCTGACGATTGCTAAATCAATCGAACGCATTGGTGATCATGCTAAAAATATTGCCGAGTTTGTGATTTATGTCGTAGGTGGCTACGATGTCAGACACTCCCCTAAAAACGAGTTACATAAACGGGCCGCTGAGGAATAATGCGGCCATGACACATCGTATCCTGATCGTTGAAGACGAACTTTCTATTTCTGAACTGATCTCTGTCAACTTGACGCATGCTGGATACGATGTTCAGCAAGCCTATCAAACAGAGGAGGCGAGTCAGCTCATCAAGGACTCCTTGCCGGACTTGATGATTTTGGATTGGATGCTGCCTGGAAAGTCGGGCGTTCAATATGCCAAAGAGCTTCGTGCCAACGAAGGCACAGCGAGTATTCCTATACTGATGTTGACAGCAAAAAGCGAAGAGGCTGATAAAGTTCAGGGACTCGATGCGGGTGCTGACGACTATATGACCAAACCTTTTTCAACTAAGGAATTGGTGGCTAGGGTCAATGCACTGCTTAGACGTCATAGTCGTGTTCCAACGAATGATGAATTGATGACCCTAGGGGCGTTAAGGCTCGATCCCGTCACGCATCGTGTGACGGCCGAGTGGCCGCAGTCGCCTCGCCGTGAAATTATCGTGGGTCCCACAGAGTTCCGACTTTTACAGTTTCTGATGGGCGCCCCTGAACGGGTTCATTCCCGTACCCAACTCCTTGATCAGGTGTGGGGAAACGAGGTGTTTATTGAAGAGCGAACCGTAGATGTGCACATCAGAAGGTTACGCGTTGCGCTCGCAGTGGCTAAATGTGATGTTTATATTGAAACTGTCAGAGGTGTCGGGTATCGTGCTACAAGAAATCCAACAGCAGTGAGCGTTGACAACGAGCATTGATGGGTCATTGATTCGCTC
>JBILJA010000230.1:0-2965 GCA_044368775.1 Burkholderiaceae bacterium | reverse complement strand
CCTCCACACTCAAGTCCACCTTGATTTCCGCAGAAGCCTATCTCGGCGCAGAACCCATCGTCGAGGCACTGAAAGCAGGCGCTCAAATCGTCATCACCGGACGCGTTGCGGACCCGTCTATCTTTATGGCGCCTATGATGTTCGAGTTTGGCTGGGATCCCTTAGATCACGTCAAACTTGGCCAAGGAACAGGCATCGGCCACCTAATGGAGTGCGGCGCGCAAGTCACGGGCGGCTATTTTATGGACCCGGGCTTTAAAGACGTCCCCACACCATGGAACTTTGGTTTTCCTATCGCAGTCGTGAGCCCTGATGGCAGCGCGGTCATCACCAAGGTGGCTGGTACAGGTGGGGCGATCACTTTACAAACCGTCAAAGAACAGTTGCTCTACGAAGTCCACGATCCCGCCAACTACCTCACGCCCGATGTCGTGGTCGATTTCACGACGGTCAAACTCGAGCAAGTCGGCGCCGATCGCGTCCGCGTGAGCCACATCGGCGGCAAGCCACGCACCCCCACGCTCAAAGTCTCACTCGGCTGCACCGAAGGGCATATCGGTGAAGACATGTTTTTTTATGCAGGCCCAGGTGCACTGCGCCGCGCCCAGATCGCTAAAAAAGTCCTCGAAGAACGTTTCAAAATCGTCAAGCTGCAAGCCGAAGATCTTCGTATCGACTTTCTAGGTCTCAATGCCATTCACGGTGCAGCCACGCCAGCGGATGCCCCCGAGCCCTATGAAATTGCCGTGCGTGTCGCCGCGCGCACCAAAACCAAAGAAGAAGCAGCCAAAGTTGGACGCGAGGTCGATGGCATGGCGGTCTCTGGCATCGCGCATACCGGCAAACGCGTCCCGCATCAGGACCGCACGCGAGAAGTGATTGGCGTCTGGTCCTCGCTCGTGCCACGTGAAAAAGTCCCTGCGTCCGTTACCTACATTGAGAGCTAAGCCATGAAAGTCAAACTACAACATGTCGCGCATACGCGCTCTGGTGACAAAGGTAACACCTCAAACATCGCAGTATTTGCCTATACACCCGAGCTCTATCCCCTACTCAAAGAACAACTGACCGAAGAAAAATTCAAAAAATTCTACGGCGGCGCCATCACAGGCACGATCACGCGCTATGACGTCGACAATATTCATGCGATGAATTTTGTCTGTCAGGGCGCACTCGGCGGCGGCGTCTCCAGAAGTCTCTGCCTGGACAACTATGGCAAAGCGCTCTCCGCTGCGATCTTAGGTTTTGAGCTCGACGTGCCAGAGCATTTGAAAACATTCCTAAAAGCTCCAGAACTCATCGCCTGAGAGTCGAGACGAACCAAACTGACAGACACTATCTGTTGTTACTTAATTGATCATGCAACAAAAACTTCACTATAAACAGGAGACACCATGAATCATCTACACCGCGCTTCAACACGTCGTACCACCCTCAAGGGCCTCGCCCTCGGCACGCTCCTTGCTTGGTCCGCCATCGCTGGCGCACAAGGCACGGACAAAACGCTACGTATCGTCGTACCCTACCCACCTGGTGGCACAACTGACCTCTTGGCGCGCAATCTTGCGCCTGGTCTTCAACAGCGTACGGGCATGACTGTTGTTATTGAAAACAGAGCCGGCGCGGGTGGCGTCATCGGCTCACAACAAGTCTCAAAGGCCGCTCCCGACGGCCGCACACTCGTGATGGGCACCATCGCCTCACACGGCATTATTACGGCGCTTCAGTCACCGCCCCCCTACGACCCGACTAAAGATTTTGTCCCTGTCACGCTAGTCGCCAGTACGCCTAATGTTCTGTTAGCCAGCCCCAATTTTCCAGCTAAAGATGTCAAAGAACTCATTGCCCTGGCCAAAGCAAAACCCGGGACGATCAACTTTGGCTCTACTAGCCACGGCGGCTCACCGCATATGAGTGGAGAGCTTCTCAAGCAACTCTCTAAGATTGAAATCACGCATATCCCGTACAAAGGCGGCGCACCCATGCTGACGGATCTGATGGGTGGACAAGTACAAATCGGTTTTGACAACCTGCCCTCATCAATGGCCTTGATTAAAGCAGGCAAGGTACGTGCACTGGCCGTCACCACCACGACGCGCTGGCCAGCGGCGCCTGAGATTCCAACCTTGGCTGAAGCGGGCGTTCCTGGGTATGACATGTCGGCCTGGTTTGGCTTGTTTGCGCCTGGTGGCACACCAAAGCCGCTCGTTGATGACTTAAACAAACATATCGTTGCAATTTTAAAAACGCCCGAGATGCAACAGAAAATGCTTGAACTTGGCGCGCAACCTGTCGGAGATACGCCGGAGCAATTTGCAAATTTTGTCCGCGCTGACAACAAAAAATGGCAAGAGGTCGGCAAAGCCAACAACATATCGCTGAAATAGTGTCGGCACGTGAACGAGCGAGCCTCATTGCTAGAGAGCATGAGGCTCGCTAACTCATCTTTTACATGCTGAACGGCGCACTATTTACGCTTCTGAGCGACTCCCGATCCCGCCAGGAAGGGGTAGCGCGCAAAGATCGAGGAAACCATGTTCTCGACCATCGCGTCGGATGCGCTTTGTTGAGGGTTGTCCACGAGCGTTGTACCGACGCCCTCCCACACCATTTGCTTGCGTCTCGCATCAATGAGATCCACCTTGAGCGTGCCTTCGTTGTACTGAATCACATCAGGTCCAAAAGCATAACCAGGCCATCCGCCATAAAAACCAAAGCCGTATCCAACGCCCCACATCATGGGCGGAGGTGGAACGTATTCGGTTTTGCTCTGCACTTGTGATTGAAAATTAATCCATACATCAGGATTTTTTTCTTGATAAATGTACCCCCGCGACTCCATCTGCAGCGCCACCGCGCGCTTGAGTCGCTCGGTCAACAAAGTCGTGTAGCCTGCGCGATCAGTGCCCAAGGGCTCCATAAAAGCAAAAGAACGATAAGCAGAAAAATCAGCCCGTGGATCGTA
>JBILJA010000228.1:0-2979 GCA_044368775.1 Burkholderiaceae bacterium | reverse complement strand
ACCTAGAGCAAGTTTTTAATGACCCGCATCTTCAACACCGTGGCGCCGAGGTACGGATGCCCCACCCTCTTGCAGGTTCGGGGGAAGTGAGCCTGATCGCCAACCCCTTAAAACTCTCTGAAACACCTGTACAGTATCGGCATGCACCCCCTATTCGCAACCAGCACGAACAAGAGGTTTTGCGTGACTGGCTTGGACAACATTAAACCTACAGACAAAAGATCCTAAATGACTATTTTGACGCGCGAACAACTCGACATCCAGGCCCAAGCACGTGAATTAGCGGAAACAGTATTTAAACCTACCGCAGCTCAAACTGATGCCACCGAGGCTTACCCCTGGGACAACATTGCCAAGCTCAATGCAGCGGGTTTTATGGGCATGACCGTACCCAAGGCATACGGCGGTCGCGGCCTTGGTTACCTTGAAACGACACTCGTGATCGAAGAAATGGCCAAGGCTTGTGCCACCATGGGTCGCATCACGGTTGAGGCCAACATGGGCGCAATCGGCGCCATCATGGCCTATGGCACCGAAGAACAAAAGAAGATTGCCGCTGAGTGCGTTCTATCTGGCGATAAACCGGCTATCTGTATCTCTGAACCCAATGCGGGAAGTGCCGCGAGTGAAATGACTACACGCGCCGATAAAAAGGGCGATCGATACATTATCAATGGTCAAAAATACTGGATTACGGGTGGCGGCGTGTCGCGCTTGCACCTGATTTTTGCGCGCGTGTTTGAAGATGGTATTGAACAAGGCATTGGAGGCTTTATCGTTGTACGTGATGGCAACGAACCCAAAGAGCTCGTGATCGCTAAACGTACGCCCGCAATGGGTGTGCGTGGGATCCCTGAAACCTACGTAGACTTTATCAACCTTGAAGTACATGAATCGATGGCGCTCAAGCCGCTCGGTGATTTACGTAAAGGCTTTGCTGCACTCATGAATGCATACAACGCGCAACGCGTGGGTGCTGGAACAGTGGCACTTGGTATCGCTGTGGGTGCCTTTGAAGAAGCGGTGCAATACAGCAAAGAGCGCAAACAATTTGGCCGATCGATCGCTGAGTTTCAGGGATTGCAGTGGATGATTGCAGATATGTCTATTGCTCTTGATGCGGCAAGACTCATGCTTCATCGCGCAGCCAATGTTCCAGTGGGTAGTTTCCCAGATTTAAAATTAGCCGCCCAAGCCAAGATCATTGCCGCGGAAACCGCCATCAAAGTCACCAATGATTCGCTGCAACTCTTTGGATCGAGTGGTTACTCACGAGAGTTCGCTGCTGAACGTCACGTGCGTGATGCGCGAATGTTTACGATTGCTGGGGGTACGGCACAGATACTGCGGACACAAGTCGCAAGTGCTGTCCTGGGTGCAAAACTTCCACAAACGCGTGATGGCTATGTGAAACATCCCATAGGGAAATAAAACCAAGTTGACTAACATGATTTTTTGGCGCATCCCTAACTTGAGTAGGGGACCTGCGGGTTATGATTCGAAACGTTTCATTAGAAAGTAGCGGGAATGGCCTGGCGGGGAGTCGGGGATGGTGCCGTACAGGGTGTAACCCCGCTTTTCATAAAAGGGCCGTGCTTGGAAGCTGAACGTGTCGAGGTAGACGCCGACGCAGCCACGCGCTCGACCTTCATCCTCCGCCTGTTGCATCAGCCGCGAGCCAAGACCATCGCGCCGCAGGTCCTCGGGTAAGTAAACCAATTGGATATAAAGCCAGGCGGCGAGGCTATGGCCTTGGATGCCGCCGACTGGAACATCCTCGCCATCCCGAAAGACCATCAGGCGCAGCGGTTTGTAGCCATGCAGGCCCATATACGGATCGTTAAAATTCCTTAAACCGGCGAACAGGACGGCCTCGAGCGGAGTTTGCTCGGCCTCAGAAATTTCGATGCGCATCTGAACACCTCCAATTGGTGCAAAAGATAAGGTTCTGCATTGACAAGTCCTAAATGGTTTTGCACCCAGATTACAGAACCACGGGTATCAGTTAGTGAATTGAATGCCTTTCACGGAACATCCTCGGTGAAAGATATTTCAAGGCACTGTGATGATGTTTTTAATTGTAATGCTCGAACCAAACTTTCAACTGATCCATAACAGTAGCCGAGTCAGGCCTATTGTCCAACCTAACGAAGTCACATTTGAAGATTTTAAAAAAGCACTCGGCAATGCCATTACTTTAAGGGCTTTGAACTGGCGTCGTAATCGGCTTCAAACCCAGGGCGCGAGCAAAGGATCGTGTATTACTCGCGATGTAGCACGACCCATAGACTATCTCACCAAGGCAACAAATAAAAAGGGTCTCAGAGCATTTCTGCCTTGAGACCTATTTATTTACTGGTGGCGCATCCCTGATTCGAACAGGGGACCTGCGGATTATGATTCGAGGTGGACAACCCCCGCAAACACGCTCAAACCCGCATGGACATTAGCTCTGGAGGCGATAGCATCCCCCTGAACTGTCCACGGATTTGACCATGTTTGCCCAGGGAGAACCACCCAGCATAGGTGCAAATTGTTCACACCTGAATCTGGTTACGCAGTCAGTACTTCTTGCGCATGCGCGATGTGCTTTAAGCGGTCGTTTAGGCCGTTCAAGCCTCCGTTAATACGGCGCGTCATGGTTTCCAGGTCGCCTGAGTCTGCTAGGGCGTTGAGGTTCGTCTTGTTCCAGAACCAGCCAGCCGACAGCATGGCGTACTTAGGCTCTTTCAACAGGTCGGGGTTGCCAACCAGGTCAACACCCAGACCGTCGCCACAGCGCTGGTAATTATCACGGCCAGTCAGCTGAACGACCCCGCGGCCCCTGAACGCAAAACCCTCTCCGCTGTCCTCAGGACCGTTGCCCATACGACCACTGTAAACTTTATTGGCAATCGCTTCAGGGTTTCGGTGGTAAGGTGCTGCTGCCTCTAGGTTCGGGAAACGGCTTGGCCACACCGCGCACAGGCGCTCGGCCGA
>JBILJA010000088.1:0-10066 GCA_044368775.1 Burkholderiaceae bacterium | reverse complement strand
CTTTAGGCGGTGACATCGGCAACTCTGTCAGACGCTTGCCAGTCGCACGCTGAATCGCATTGGCAATCGCAGCCATAGGAGGCACGATGTTGGCCTCGCCTACACCTTTCACACCATAGGGGTGATTGGGATTGGGCACCTCGACCAAAATCGCCTCAATCATAGGCAGGTCCGAAGCAACGGGAATACGATAATCAAGGAATCCGGCATTAGACAGACGACCCAGTTTGTCGTAGATGTATTCCTCATTCAGTGCCCAACCAATGCCCTGCACCACGCCGCCATGGATTTGGCCTTCGCAGTACTTGGGATGAATGGCGCGACCGACGTCTTGGGCAGCCACAAAACGCAAAATCTTGACGGCGCCTGTTTCGGGATCGACTTCGACATCGCAAAACTGTGTCGAAAAGCCTGGTGCCTGACCGCCTGCATTAACAGCCGCTTCAGTCACAATCGGTCCACCTGTCACAGCACGCTTGGCCGCAATCGCCTTGAGAGATAAGGGTTCAAACTCGCCGACGCTCTTGTCTGCAGGCTTGGCAAAACCGTCTTCCCAGACTACACCTTTGACATCGACATCCCACATGATGGAGGCGCGCAAACGGAGTTGTTCGATAATTTTGTTGCAGGCTTCGACGACTGCCAGACCTGTCGCATAGGTCACGCGCGAGCCGCCTGTGACGTGGTTATAGCCAATCGAAGCGGTATCAGCGACGGTCGAGCGGACAGACGCATAAGGCACGCCGAGCGTCTCAGCAGCCATCAAGGCCATCGAGGCGCGTGATCCACCCACGTCCATACTGCCTGTCGCCAACACGACTGAGCCGTCTTCGTTGATGTGGATCGACGCGGTCGACTCACCACCACCGTTGAACCAGAAACCGGAAGCCACACCGCGCCCCTGGTTTTTACCAAGAGGCTTGTTGTACTCAGGGTGATCAAGCAAGGCCTGAATCGTCTCGGCATACCCGTCATGCGAATGCTTGGGGCCATAAGGCGTTGGCGAACCCGCTTTAACTGCATTTTTCAATCGCAGTCTTAATGGATCCATGCCGATTTTTTGAGCCAAAATATCGAGCACGCTTTCCACGCCAAAGGCAGAAATCGGTGAACCTGGCGCACGATAGGCGGCAGATTTTGGACGATTGCTGACGACATCAAAGCCGACGGTGCGAACGTTAGGAATGATGTAGGGCGCAAAGGCGCACATTGCCGCATTCATCACAGGCGAACCGGGGAAGGCACCCGCCTGGAGCTTAAACACGCCATCGGCAGCGACGATCGTGCCGTCTTTTTTCACGCCAATCTTGACCGTCATCGAGCCGCCAGAAGTCGGACCTGTTGCCTTGAAGACGTCTTCGCGACTCATCATAATCTTGACGGGATGACCGGTCTTGCGCGACAGCGCGACCGCGACGGGCTCGACATAGACCACAGTCTTGCCACCGAAGCCGCCACCAATCTCAGCGGGGTGAACGACGAGGTTGCCGATCTCCATGCCCAACAGCTTGGCTGTATAAGCGCGCACCACAAAGTGACCTTGGCTAGCCGACCACAACTCGCACTGACCGTCAGCACCATAGCGCGCCAAGCAAGAATGCGGCTCGATATAGCCTTGATGCACGGCCGCCGTTTTAAAACTCATCTCAACGATTTCATCGGCAGCGGCAAAGCCCGCATCCAAATCGCCCACTTTAAACTCAAGACGCTTGGTGATATTAGAAGGCTTAGTCGGTGCGGGCTCAATCCCGCGCGTGATCATGTCTTCGAAGAGCACAGGCGCATCAGGGTGCATCGCCTCATCCACATCGATGACGTGAGGCAAGACTTCATAATCAACTTCGATCAGGGCGATCGCTTCTGCAGCGATCGCTGCAGTTGTCGCAGCCACGGCGGCAATCGCATGACCTTCGTACAGCGCTTTTTCACGCGCCATCACATTGCGGGTCATGTGCCAATAGTTCACCGCGACACGCTCGGGTCCGATGTAGTCGAACGACTGATTAGGTAGGTCCGCTGAAGTCAGCACAGCCTTGACGCCGGGCAAGGCTTCGGCCTTGGCAGTATTGATCGAACGGATGCGTGCATGGGCGTGTGGGGAACGCAAAATCTTGGCCCACAACATACCTGGCAAGGAATAGTCCGCGCCATACTGCGCCATGCCGGTCACTTTTGGCACACCATCAGGACGGATTGGGCTCGTACCAACTGATTTAAAGACTTGCTCAGTGTTTTTAGTGTTCGTCAACATGATTAGGCTCCCCGCATTTCGCGTGCGGCATCAAGCACTGCTTCGATGATTTTGTTGTAGCCCGTGCAGCGGCAAAGATTGCCGGCCAGCCAGAATCGGACTTCTTCTTCGGTGGGGTCTGGATTGCGTTCAAGCAAGGAACGCGCCGCAACTAAGAATCCTGGTGTGCAAATACCGCATTGCAATGCGGCGTGCTCCAGAAACTTTTGCTGCAACACATGCAGATGCTCGCCATTGGCCATCCCTTCGATCGTCTGAATGGTCTTGCCATTGGCCTCGACACCCAGGACTAAACAGGAGCAGACCAGACGACCATCCAGTGTCACGCTGCATGCGCCGCAGTCACCTGTGCCGCACCCTTCTTTTGTACCCGTCATGTTCAGGTCATTGCGCAGCACATCGAGAAGCGATTGATTAGTGGCGCACAGAAACTCAACTGGATCACCGTTAATAACGGTTGTTACGTGATGCTTTGACATTGCTTAATTCCCCTTCGCTCTGCTCAGTGCCTTCTCTGCCGCACGGCGAGCCAGTACACCTGCTAATTTGATTCGAAACACCTTGGTGCCACGTTTGTCATCGATCGGACGTGCTGCAGCGCTAGCTGCGGCTGCGAGTTTGGCGAGAGCCGCTTCATCGACCTTGGTGCCGATCAATGCGGCTGCAGCCTCAGGGACCAACAGCGCACGCTCAGCCACGGCTCCGAGACTGACGCGTGCGTCAGTACATGTACCGTTCGCATCAAGCGTTAAACTCAAACCGACGCCCACTACGGCAATATCCATTTCCGTACGTGGTGTAAAGCGCAAATATGCATCGCCAGAATGCGGCGCGCGCTTGGGCAAGAAAAATGAAACGATGAACTCGCCTTTGGTCAGTGACGTTTTTCCTGGAGACACAGGGATCTCTTCGACCGGGACCTCACGACGTCCGTTTGGACCCACCACACGGGCAATCGCACCCGCTGCAATCATTGCAGGCACCGTATCCGCCGCAGGTGAGGCATTACACAAATTGCCGGCAACCGTGGCACGTCCGCGTACTTGTACAGAGCCCACAAGGTTGGCGCCATCAATCACGCCAGGCCAGGTAGAGGCGAACGCCTTGTTTTCAAGAAGCTGCATACAGGAAACGGCAGCGCCAAAACGATAACCACCGTTTTCAACGGCGATCGTATTCATCTCGGCAATCCCTTTCACGTCGAGTACCAATTCTGGTTTCACATTGCCATTACGCATGTGAATCATCAGGTCTGTTCCGCCCGACAACACTTTAGCCAAGCCTTGGGTGCCCGCTAATAGCGCGGCAGCCGCTTCGGCCGTTTTAGGCTGTTCAAAACGCATTTCACTCATCTCGCTTCCCCGGTCATTTGTCTGAACCTTTTTTCAATCATTTGGTGTCTCATTCTATTCTATTCATGGCGCTTTTAGTCAAAGCACCTATTCTGAGAACAGACTTGATTATGCCTATCAAAACAATAAGTACGAGTACTAAAAAAATACCCCACCTTAAAAATTAAGGCGGGGTAATCATTAAGAATAAAACAATCCGGATATTAATTATCAGACTGGATCAATTTTAATGTTATTTTTCTTGATGACATCGGTGAACAAAACGCGTGAGCTCTCGAGGTAAGCCAAAAAGTCTGCTCCCTCTCTGAACTGAGGCTCTAGTCCGCTTCGCTCAAACACATCGCGCGATTCTTGCGTTGCCATAATTTCGCGCATTGCTTTTTCTAAGGTAATCAATACATTCTTTGGCAAACCAGCAGGTCCAACCAAGCCGATCCATGCACCCAAATTAAATCCAGGCAAATTGGCGGCCGTGGCAATCGCGGGAACGCCAGGAGTCACGATGCTGCCTTTTTCGAGGGAAACACCCAGTGCTTTCAGGCGACCATCACGCACAAAGGGCATTGTTGCAGCCGCTGTCTCAAGACAATAGTCCACACGACCCGCCAAAATATCGGAGAGTGCGGGGATTGAACCCTTGTAAGGAACGTGAACAGCCTTGAGGCCTAACGCAGCATTAAAGGCCTCGGCTACCAGGTGTGCCGTAGCACCGGTTCCAGAAGAAGCAAACGTATATTTACCAGGATTTGCCTTGACCAAAGCGATAAATTCTTTGATGTCTTTGACGGGAAACTTAGGGTTAACCACTAAAACATAAGGTGACAAACCGGCCATCGCGATCGGTATGAAATCTTTTTGTACGTTATAGGGTGTTTTTTGAACAAGCGGCGCAATAGAAATTGGACCGCTCGAACCTGCTAATAAGGTGTAGCCATCGGGCGTCGCCTTCGCCACCATGTCGGTACCGATCATGCCACCTGCGCCGGCCTTGTTGTCGGCGATCACGGTTTGACCCAGTAACTTGGTCAAGCCCGCTGCCATGGCGCGACCCGCCAAATCCGTTGCCTGTCCTGGAGGCCAAGGAATCACAATCCTGATAGGCTTATTAGGATAGGCAGCTTGCGAGAGGGCGGCAGGCGACCATCCAAATGAGCCACCCACTAATGAAACTCCAGCAACGCCCAGCAGCGAGCGCCGTGTGCGGTTATGTTCGTTGTTTTTCATCCCGATCCTTTAAAAAATTAAGATAGATAATTCTGGATAGTAACCTTGGGTATATTGTGAACACAATCAAAACATGACAAATAGTATAGGTTTCAAAGACGCCAATGAATCATCTCGCCAATATGCCAATCTCGTGGTCCAGCAGCTTACTCACTCTAGCCAACAGATTCGGCGATTCGCTCGCGGCTGTCGACGGTCAAAAGCAGACGCTCTCATACACCGCGCTGAGTACCCGCGCCCACGCCTTAGCCAGCGAGTTAATCGCGCGTGGATTCCAGCCTGGCGATCCAATTGCGACGCTCATCCCAAATAGTGTGGACGCTGTTTGGGTCTCTTATGGCGTGCGTTTGGCGGGATGCTGCGAGACTCCCTTGAGCTGGGGCTATACCCAAGACGAGATTCAATGGTGTGCGCAAATCGCTCAATTTAAAAACATCGTTTCCCTCAAAAACCGCGAAGCAGACATCGTGGCACTGGGTTTATCTTTGATAGATACCGCTTCGATCGCTAACCGCTCAACGACCTCCGCGCCAAGCCAGCTGCCTGCTGTGCAAAGCGAGACGCCCGGCAGAATTCTCTTTACTTCAGGCACAACTGGCAAACCCAAAGGCGTCCTTTACACGCACGGCGCGCGCTGGCAAGGAGAGCAATTGCTTAAAGCGTCCCTGCCCTTTGTCCCTGATCGCGGTGCGCGCATTTTGCTGATGACGCCCTTTGTGCATGGCTCGTCATTGCTGGCCTTTGCCTGGTTAGATCACGGCGGCACGATTGTGCTGCACGACGGGGTCAATATTGAGCGAATTTCACCATTACTCGAAAGCGATTCACTCGCGGCGATTTTTGCACCTCCGACTGTCTTGGCAAAGATCACCAGCGCCTTGGCGCCTCAACAGTTTCCGTCTGTTCAATGCATTTTTACCGGAACACAACCTCTCACGCCTGCTCTCTATCAAAGAGCGCATGCGATGTTTGGTCCAAAAGTACGCATCACGTTTGGAAAATCAGAGTGCGTCAATCCCATCACGATTCTTGATCGTCTGGATACGCATGATTACTTTACGCAAGCTGAAGTGCCTCCGGGCGCCTGCGTGGGTTGGCCCGCGTCGGGCGTCGAAATAAAAATCGAAGCACCGACTGCCGAGGACCAGACGCATGGCGAAGTCTGGCTCCGCTCGCCGCATATGTCGGCGGGACTGATCGATGCGAACGGATTCAGGCCGCACACACCGGAGGGCTGGCACAACACCGGGGACCTCGGTTATATCGATACCGCAGGTCGCGTCGTGTTGACAGGGCGTGTCGCCGATGTCATCAAAACCGGCGGCTATCGCGTGAATCCGGATGAGATTGAAGTGGCACTGGCGTCAAACGCACTGTGCGGGCAAATTTGTGTCACCTCACTCGCCTCAGACTACTGGGGAGAAATCATCATTGCGGTGGGTGAAGGCGCACAAGTAGGCTGGCAAGAGGCATGTGAACAACTTGTCGGCGGCATGTCCAAACATAAACGTCCTCGCCTGTTTATCGCTGTCGATACGCTACCTCGAAATCCTCAGGGTAAGATCAGCCGCCGCCAAGTCAGTCGTCATGTGCTCGAGACGCATACTCTCACCGACGGGCAGTATCCGACCTTGCATCCGAAAGCGCACTAAGCAAAACCTCGAAGGTGGTCGTGCTTAAAGACCTCTCGCCCATGTGGGTTCGGTCCAGGTCGCCTCTTGATCAATAGGGAACACCGGCCTTGGTAAACGCTTGAAGTCCACATTTTTTAAGTTGGGTGTTGTTAGCCCTGGGCTATCAACATCGAAAATCTGCGACTCGGGGAAAAACTCATCGAAACCCGCGCGATAATGCCCACGACTTTTCACGATGAGAATTGGCACAGTTGAAATGTCAATACCGTGCATTTCCAACATGGCTGGATCACAAAGCTGCCGACGCAGACTGCCCACCACAACGCGCGTCCCAGTGCCAACAAGTTCGATGAGTGCAGAGGGACCTAGAGAAAATTTCTTGCCGCGCAAAATACCTCGGCGCCCCAATGTCTCGCCATCGGTGAGCTTCAGGACACGCGCACGTGCGGTATAACGTTTTGAAAATTGACTTTCTGTAGCGTTAAAAATGGCCTCGAACTCCATGCCCTCGCCCGCGGCATGTGCCTGCTGAGCCAAAGCGGGGTCGATAAAAACACCCAGCAACACGCCAGGGATCTTGGCCTCGTTGAAGGCGGCTAATAGCCACGAGGTATTACCGCGTCCGCCACCACCTGGGTTATCCGCCACGTCCGCAAACAATAAAGGAACTTTCGATTGCCGAGCTTTTGAGACAGCTTCTGGGATTTCAAGCATGTCCGGCACGTAACGGCCACGATCAGCCCATGCGGCGCGCGCAATCTGAATGGCACACCGCTGGGCCGCCGCCAAATCACCACGCGAAGTCACGACGATCGTGATCCCGCATTTTGGCAAATCAGAAAACACAAAGCCTGCGGAGACGGAGACGTTCGCAATAGGGCCCTCTGCGGGCGACTGCATCATCGCTGTCCCCATATTGATCAAATCCGCATAGGGACCTCTTGCGGTCAGCAAAGTCACTGAAGGTGGCGTGATCGGCATACGAATAAATACTTTTTCGGTCTTCATGCCATTGAGCATCTCAACCAAAAGATCAGCGGCTTCGGCCGCTCTTTCTCGTTGATCCACGTGAGGATTGGTCCGATAGCTGACAAGCGCGTCCAAGGCATCGACGGTACGCTCAGAAACGTTACAGTGCAAATCATGCGTCGCGACAATAGGCACGTCCGGCCCCACGATCGAACGGATCAACACCATCATGTCACCCTCCGTATCATCCAAGTGTTCGGCGCTCGAAGCTCCGTGATTGGACACGTAAACGGCATCGAGAGGCATGGCGGCGCGCAGACTCTTTTCGAGCTTTTGCATGAACTCTACCCAGACTGACTCGACAACAGGCCCTCCGGGAGGCGCACCGATGACAATCGTGGGTGCAGCGACCCAAGGGCCTTTTTCATCCATGCGCGCATAGAACCCCGTAACCTCCGCAGGCAGATTGCTTGTTTGACGGGCGAGCTCAGTGATGATCTCACCCTCATGCCAACAAGATTTTTCAAAGTCCTCACGCGTAGAGACCGGCGAAAAACTATTGGCCTCAAGCGCAAAGCCTGCGATGGCGATTTTGGGGTTCTTTTTCATGTTTTAAGGGAGTCGATGGGTTAGGCTTTACGCAGGGTATAGAACAAAGGCATCTGAGGCTGGAAATCGACCCATTCTTTGCGCAAGGCAGATACAGGATACGTCGCGCCAAGCGGGATATAAGGGACATCTTCGAAAACCTGAATTTGCAACTCACGACAGATTCGTTTTTGTTCGTCCAAAGTTTTTGCATTGAACCAATCCAGACGGAGTTGCTCAATGCGATCGCTGGTCGGCCAGCCAAACCACGCTTTCTTTCCCGTACCTCTGATGGCGAGATGGCCGGCAGGATCAAGGTTGTTAGGGCCGGTTGTCGCAGTAAACGCCACGTTCCATCCTCCCGCTGAAGGCGGTTCTTGGCTGTTTCGACGCTGCATCAGTGTGCCCCAATTCATGGCTTGCACATCCGTTTTGATACCGAGTTTTTTGAACAGGTCCGCCGTGACCAAGGCCGCCGTATGGAATGCAGGATAGTCGACAGGATCCAAAATTACGACTGTTTCACCTTTGTAGCCAGCCTGCTTGATCATGGCGCGGGCTTTGGCGATGTCGCGTTTACCTAAAAGTTTATCCATCCCTCCATCACTACTCATCGGAGAACCCGGCACAAACACGCCGCATTTGTCGCTCCAAAACTCCGGGAAGTCGGGGCCGTTCATCGCCATCATGAATTCGGTCTGATTGACAACAGACAAAATAGCCTGTCTCATCAATTTGTTATCGAAAGGAGCATGCAGATGGTTAAAACGCATCAGAGAGATCGAGGGCAAGGTCCTCTTAATCAAGGTAATGTTTTTATCTTTCTTCAATACGGGTAAAAAGTCTGCATCAATATGCTCGACGCCATCGACTTCGTTATTGCGTAGCGCGGCCACAGCCGTTGCACTATCAGGAATGATCTGCCATTTCACCTGCTCGATGTGCGCGATCTTAGGTCCTGAGGTGAACTCTGATTTCAGTTTATTGCTACTCGGCACATAGTCGGCGTATCGCTGATAGACAGCTTGTGAACCTGAAACCCATTGATCATGGACAAACCTAAACGGGCCAGAACCATTCATGACTTTGACCTGAACATTGTCAGGCGTCAACGCAAGTTTCTCTGGCATGATGCACGCCATGCTGCCTGTCGGACGTGCAATCGCATGCAAAATCAACGGGAATGGTTTTTTGAGCTTGAACTGCAAGGTCTTGTCATCAAGCGCAGTCAAGGAATCGGTGGCTTCAAACAGCGAGCGACCCATCAAATCCTTTTTCGACCATCGATTCAGACTGGCCACAGCATCTTGCGCCCGGACCGGGGATCCGTCGTGAAACTTCAATCCATCGCGTAACTTGATGGTCCAGATCAGCCCCGTGCTATCGACCTCGTGACCCGAGGCCATTTGCGGATGAGGTTGGTATTGATCATCCAAGCCATAAAGCGTATCAAAGATGAGTTGCGAGTGAATATTGGTGATGAACACCGTACTAAACATTGGGTCAAGAATCGTCAGATCCGCATGCGGAACCCAGCGAAATAATTTGGCAGGCGCCGCGGCGTGTACTTTAAACGCAGCGGGCAAACTCAATACCGCAGCTGTGGCTGAAGACGTGACTAAGAATTTTCTGCGATCCATCTATGTTCTCCAAAGAACTAACCTCAATACATGCCGCCGACCTTATGCGTCGCGACAAAATGGCCCTCTCCCACCCTGACAAGCGGTGCGACAAGGGGTTCATCACCCACGCCCCTCGCGGGACTGGGTATTTCAGAAACTTCGAGTTTGTGTTGACGCCGCGCCAACGGATCCGCAATCGGCACAGCAGCCATGAGTTTTTTTGTGTAAGGGTGTTGAGGATGTTCAAAGATCGCGCTGCGCGGACCAATCTCAACAATTTGACCCAAGTACATCACGGCTACACGATGACTCACGCGTTCGACAACCGCCATATCGTGCGAAATGAATAAATAAGAAACACCCAGATCATCTTGCAAATCAATCAAAAGGTTGACGATCTGTGCGCGGATTGAAACGTCAAGTGCG
>JBILJA010000087.1:0-10080 GCA_044368775.1 Burkholderiaceae bacterium | reverse complement strand
TGGACAGAAAACCTGGACCTCGCATGCCCAAGAGTCCGATCTGATGTACACGCTTGTCAGGACGTCAGATGAGACACGCAAACAAGAAGGGATCAGTCTACTGATTATTCCCGTCCGCTCAACAGGTATTACGATTAGACCCATCCGTACGATTGACGGATGGCATCATGTGAATGAAGTTTTTCTAGATAACGTCGAAGTTCCTTTGTCTGACTGTATTGGAGAAATCGGCGATGGATGGAAATACGGAAAATTTTTGCTGGCCAGGGAAAGACTAAACTCAGCCAACACCGCGCCTTTGTTTCAATACCTTAAACGCACACGCGCGCTCATTAACGAGCGGTTTTCAAAGCCCGAACAGCACCAGCGAAAACAAACACTTGAGTTTCGTCTCCTTAACGCCGAAGCTGAACTCAGAGCGATTCAAGAGCTTGGCTTAGAAGCCATCGATGCAGTGATGAATAAAAAACCAATTCGACTACAACCCTCCGTGCTTAAACTCAACAGCGCCGGACTCTTCCAAGCGATTACAGAAATTGGTATGGAAATCATGGGTCCAGAATATGCGGCAAGTATGCCCGCTGACGAACAGTCGGTCTTTGATGGCAATGCCCAAGCCGCGCTCTGGTTACAAAATTATTTCTACTCAAGAGTGCGCACGATTTATGGCGGTAGCAACGAAGTTCAAAAAAACATGATCGCCCGCGAAATTTTTGGACACTAACTCTCATGACGTTTACCGTAACACCCATATTTGGTTCCGAATTTCAGGAGTCAGCTTCTCGCTTTGCCAAAGACGCTGAAATCGAGAGTAGCGGTCTGCTCAATGCAGATCAGAAACGGCAGCATCGCGATCAAAAGTGGAAGGAAATGATCGCGCTAGGTTGGTCTGCCTGCCTCATCCCCGAGGCCGATGGCGGACTTGATGGCTCCCTGCTTGATTTTTGTGCGCTCCTGGAGGGCACGGCAACGCATGCGCTGCCACTACCCCTGAGTTCGGGTATGGGTTTGCCCGCGATTCTCCTCGCACCACTGAGCTTCAAAGACAAATCATCGCTCTTGTCTTCAATGGCCGACGGCTCGATTCGACCGCAACTGATTTATCAACCCCTTGACCCCTTTTTAAAACAAATGTCACATGAGATGACATTGCACATTATTCAGACAGCAGGTACATCCTTTTTAGAGGGTAAAGTCGCCGGAGTTGAGCGCGTGCCTGATGCGACTCACCTCCTACTCTGCTGTCAGAATCAGGATGGCGATCCCACTCTCTGGCTCATCCCGAACAATGAAATCTCGCCGACCGTGAGTCATGAAATCCGCATTGATTCGCGCGATAGCCTCTCATTCACTTTCAACACTCAAAAGCTTCACAACGATTGGTGCATCGCTTCTGGATCATCATTAGAAACATCATTCGCACGCATGTTTAACTATGGAGCGCTTTTATCGTCCGTCGAAGCCGTAGCGAGCATGGGTTCCGCGCTCGAACAAACGATTCGCTATTTAAGCGAACGACAGCAGTTCGGTGTCACCCTTTCTAGCTTTCAAGTACTCAGGCATTATCTTGCGGATGTTTACGCGAAGTACGACAGTATTCGAGCCTTTGTTAGCGCCTTGACCCGTAAAGTCAGCGACTCGGGCGAAATACAAAATCGTGAACTCTCTTTACTCAAACTTTATCTTTCTCAAGTCGGTCCAAAACTCGCGCACACCGTCATTCAAGTGCATGGAGGAATGGGGATGACCGAGGAGCTTTGGGCCACAAGACTTAATAAGCGGCTTCTCATGACAAACCTAGAGTTTGGCGATGGTCAATTCCATGCAGAACGCGCGTACATCACAACAAAGGCAGACTAAAAAAATGCACGATCTAGACGCACTTTTCAATCCCCAATCACTCGCGATTGTTGGAGCCTCCAGCGACCCTAAGAAATTAAGTGGTCGCGCCATTCACTACATGAAAACCTATGGTTTCAAAGGCACACTCTACCCCGTCAACCCATCGTCGCCAGAGATTCAAGGTTTACCTGCTTATCCTTCTGTGTCGGAAATTCCAGGTCCTGTTGATCAAGCCGTCATTATTGTTCCATCCTCACGTGTTGAAGAGTCTCTCAGGGACTGCGCAAAAAAAGGGGTTAAGGTCGTTCAAGTTCTAAGCTCCGGTTTTGGCGAAATGGGACCTGAAGGCAAAGTCGCGCAAGACAAATTGGTCGACATCGCGCGACAAGCAGGCATGCGTATGGTGGGGCCGAACTCACTAGGCGCACTGAGCCCTTCGAATGGTCTCTTCGCGACTTTCTCAACCTCTTTTGCGAGAGGTGCAGCGCCCAAGTCCGGCAAAGTCGCCTTTGTCACGCAAAGTGGGGCGTTCGGTTCCTGCACTTATGTCATGGCCGATCTTAGAGGTGTGGGCATGAGTCGCACACTGGCAACGGGCAATGAAGCCGATGTGGATGTTGCAAGCTGCATCGACTATTTGGCCGAGGATCCATTAACGGAAGTCATCTGTGCATCGATGGAGAGCTGTCGCAACGGAGATCAATTACGCGCAGCTATCCATAAAGCATCCCGCGCCGGTAAGGCAGTCATCATGATGAAAGTCGGTACGTCGGAGGCGGGAGCCGCTGCGGCCGCAACGCATACCGGCTCACTCGCTGGTGACGATCGCGTCTATGACACCATTTTGCGTGAAACGGGCGCCTGGCGTGCGCGTTCGATCGAAGAAATGGTCGATATCGCTTACTTGCTCGTGAACGGTCAAATGCCCGTCAATAGCCGCGTCTCGCTCGTGACCGTATCGGGTGGAATCGGTATCTTAATGGCCGACGATGGCGCGCGAATGGGCTTGGAGATCAAACCTTTTTCCAAAGCCTTGATGGAGGCTTTAGCTGTTGTACTGCCCTACGGTGCCGGCCACAACCCCTACGACACAACAGCGCAAGTCGCGACGACACCTCAAATCGTGGTTGATGTCGGTCAATGTATTTTGCAGCATACGCAGGATGATTCTTTAATTTTCTATCTCGCGAACAATGGACTTGCGCCACTCGTCTTCAAGGATACGCTGAATGCCTTGCTTCGCCTCAAAGCGTCTTGCAAAGATCGACTCATTGTCGTGATTATGCCGAGTGAAGCGGGCGTCAGAGCCGAACTTGAACAGGCAGGCATTCCTGTTTTCGAAGATCCTACAAGAGCTGTTGCCGCCATCAGCGCCGCGTGTCGAATTCGTCAACGCCGAAATGCGATGCCCGCTCTTGGCGCAACCTCTCAAGCATCTCGATTAGCCATTCAACCATCGGACGAATCCAAAGCTAAACAATTACTTCGGCAAGAAGGTATTCCAGTCATCGAGGAACGTGTTTGTCTCACCGCGAAAGACGCCATACAGGCTGCCAATGATTTCGGATACCCAATCGTTGCGAAAATCCTTTCTCCGGATATTCAACATAAAACAGAAATTGGCGGAGTATTGCTCGGACTCGCTCACGCCGCAGAGGTAGAAGCGGGCTTCGACACCCTGATGCAACGCGCAAAATCCGCCAGACCTGATGCCCGTATTGAGGGAGTGCTTATTTCCAGAATGGTATCCAAAGGGGTTGAGACACTCGTTGGCATGCATCGCGACCCTGTATTCGGGCCCATGATCATGTTTGGACTGGGTGGCATCATGGTGGAACTATTCAAAGACGTTTCAATGGCGAGCGCTCCGCTTGATCAGGCGGGTGCCCATCAATTGATTGACTCTGTCAAAAGTTCCATCCTGTTAAAAGGTTGGCGTGGCAGTGAACCTTTGGATTGCGATGCCTTGGCCGAGGTTTTATGCAAGATCAGTGCAATGGCCTGCAAGTACCCTGAAATTCAAAGTATCGATATCAATCCTTTATTGGTTCAAGCATCAGGAGTCGTCGCACTGGATGCCGTTGTTTCGACCTAAACTAAAATGATGATTCACCACCGTCTGCAATAAAAAATGAGAGCATCATGTTGAAAATTACCAAACTGAATGTTCCTCAGACACTTGTGTGTTTTCTGTTACTCCTCACAAGTGCTTGCGCCTTTGCTCAAAGCAATTCCATTCGACTTATGGTGGGTTTTCCTGCGGGCGGCGGCACAGACGCCATTGCGCGCATACTGGGCGAGCACTTAAGTCAAAAACTAGGCACACCCGTCATCATCGAAAATCGTGCTGGCGCGGGCGGTCAGA
Source organism: Burkholderiaceae bacterium (assembly GCA_044368775.1). Lineage (GTDB taxonomy): Bacteria > Pseudomonadota > Gammaproteobacteria > Burkholderiales > Burkholderiaceae_B > Zwartia. The sequence goes on along the minus strand of JBILJA010000087.1, from coordinate 5,873 downwards.
TCGCTGCCCTTGCCCTAAAAACCGCAGCTGCGGACGGTTCAGTGCTCTTTCTTTCGCACGATCATACGATTTCGATCTTGCCCCTGATCAATAAAAAGGCTGGCTTTACACCCGCAACAGATTTTGTACCTGTGGCTGGTTTTGCCACCTTTGCTAACGGGATTGCCTTATCGGGATATTTAGCTGAATCAACGCTAGACCAATTTATGCATGCCATTCGCACACAACATCAAGGAAAAGCCGCTGTCGGCGTGCCTGCGCCTCAATCCGTTCCAGAGTTTCTCGTCAAAATACTCGCAGCACATTACAAGCTTGATCTCATCGCGGTTCCCTACAAAGGGAGCGCGCCCATGATCGCCGACATGCTCGGCAAACAAATCCCTGCCGCAGTAGGTTCCGTACCCGATTTTATTGAGTTTCACAAAGCAGGAAAGCTACGCATGGTCGCTGTGATGGGAAATAAGAGACAAGAAATCCTACCTGAAACCCCAACCTTCGCAGAGCTTGGTATCAAAGGTTTTGAAGACCTCCCTTACTATGGAATTTTCGCTCCAAAAGGCACGCCCTCAGCCATACTTGAACGCTATAGCGATGCCTTGAAAGCCGTATTGGAAATACCCAACGTGCAACAAAGACTTGTCGCACTTGGTCTGACTGTGGGCTACATGAGTAGTCAGACACTCTCGGAGCGCGAACGCGCTTACTCAAAAAACTGGGCAAGGATTATTGCTGAGAGTGGATTTACAGCTCAATGATCCAGTGGGTTGCCCATTGCGGCATTCGCTTCCTGCGCCTTGGCGGGTCCGCGTAAAAAGCGGGCGACACCTACGGCGACGAGCACGCCGATCAGAGCTCCACAGGGATAGATCCAATACGTTGAAAAATCGCCTCGTGCGAAATCTGGTCCAAAGGCTCTGGCCGGATTAAAGGCGGCACCTTCAAACGGTCCACCCATCGTGCCCATCGCCATCACATACGCACCCACGGCAAGTGGCACCGAAGGACCGAGCAGCTTGGGGCCATTCGTCATACTCAAAATCAGCAAGACCATACCGAAGGTCAAAATCGCCTCGAAGATCACCGCTTCAACGTGCATACCGGGCTGGGGGACCGTAGCGGCAAGATTGCCACCCGTGCCAAAGAGTGCTGCTGCGGTCACGGAACCCGCAGCCGCCGCAATGAACTGCACCACCATATAGCACCCTGCCATGGGAAAACCCATGTCCCCGCGTAACGCAAAACCAAGCGTCATCGCAGGATTGAAGTGAGAAGAAATATCACCCAAAAAATATACTGCTACCGTCAACCACAAGGCGGCGATCGCCGAGAGGATGAAGGCATACTGATAGGGTGCAAGATCTGCACCACCATAACCGGCAAGAATAGCCGCGCCACCTGACAATACAAAGGTCAGCCCAGACGTGCCAATAAACTCAGAAACGAGTCTTCTGGCACGGTGGTCGTTACTTTTCCAATCTGCATAGGCGCGATCGCCAACTTGCTGTTTTAGAGCCTGCTGACCAGCCAGGCTATCCTGAGATTTCGAGTCCAAGATTAAGCCTTCTTTGCAGGGATATCAGCAGAACCAGGTTTTGTCATGTTGATCGGCACAACAACGCGGTCATACAACGCCTCGTCCACACCGCAAGCCAATGCCGCAGCCTTGAGTGTGGTGTTGTGGTCAATCGCGTAGTGCGCGACCACCGAAGCTTTATCGTAACCAATCACAGGCGACAAGGCTGTCACCATCATGACCGAGTTATCGATATTGTTTTTAAGCTGCGCCTCATTGACGACCGCACCTTCGATCATGAACTCACGGAAGTGATCCGACATGTCGGCCATAATCAAAGCAGAATGGAGGTAATTGCTGATAATGATCGGGCGGAAAGCGTTGAGTTCAAAATTACCCTCAGCACCACCCATCTGAACTGCAACATCAGAACCCATGATCTGGATGCACACCATCAACATGGCCTCGGCTTGTGTCGGATTGACCTTGCCGGGCATGATCGATGAGCCAGGTTCATTCGAGGGAAAAGTCATTTCCATCAGGCCGGTGCGTGGACCAGAGCCCAACCAACGCATGTCGTTGGCGATCTTAAACAAGGTGACTGCGGCGGTCTTGAGCGCAGCGTGGGCGCGTACCATGCGATCCAAGGTGCCCTGCGCCGTAAACTTGTTGTCCGCGGTCTTGATGGCAAAACCTGTCAAGGCAGTCAACTCAGCCGCCACTTCATCACCAAAACCCACCGGTGAATTCAGTCCTGTACCCACAGCCGTGCCGCCCATGGCGACCTGCAATAAACCTTGAGTTGCATACTCAACATCAACAATCGCATCGTTCAAGGCACCAACGTAACCCGACCATTCTTGACCAACCGTCAAAGGCGTTGCGTCCTCAAGGTGGGTACGGCCGATCTTAACGATAGTGGCCCACTGCTTTGACTTGGCATCCAGTGCATCGCGCAAACGCTTGAGTGCAGGGATGGTTTTTTCCGTTGCCATCTTGTAGGCAGCGATATGCATCGCGGTTGGAAACGTGTCGTTACTCGATTGACCCATGTTGACATGGTCGTTGGGGTGAATGGGCTCTTGCGCACCCAACGTGCCACCCACCAATTGAATGCAACGATTCGAAATCACTTCGTTGAGGTTCATGTTGGACTGTGTGCCCGAACCCGTTTGCCAAACATACAACGGAAACTCAGCATCCAGTTGGCCGCTGATGACTTCGTCTGCGACCTTTTGAATCAACTGGCCTTTCCAGGCGGGTAAGCGCCCTGCTTTCGTGTTGACGATCGCTGCTGCTTTTTTAACAAAGCCATACGCGTGATAGACCTCTTTGGGCATCTTGTCATGACCAATGTTGAAATGAATCAAGCTACGCTGCGTCTGTGCACCCCAGTAATGATCGGCCGGCACTTGCACCTTGCCGATGCTATCGAACTCTTGGCGCAGGCCTGTCGCGGAGATTCCGATGGGCAAATCGAGGATTTTTGGAGTGGATTCAGTGGTCATGGGACAATCCTAAAAAAGAAAATTAGAAGTTTGATTCTAGTATTTAAGTACCATACCCATACCAAAATTGATGTATTTTTGCAATTGCAGCAATGACAACAGAATCGATATTTCTTGTCAATAGAGCTGAATCTTTACCCTAAGGCTTAAATAGTGTGCGGGCTTCGGTATGGACGGCAGATCTACGCTAGACTCATTTGCACATTCAAAAGAGATTGATCTTATGGACAGTATTTTTTACGTCATCGCCTATCTATGTTTTGTGGCCTGGTTCAGCTGGCTCCCCGTCAAAACGACCTATCGTTATCAACCACCCTACTTCTGGCGGTGGACGACACTGCTTACCTCAAGCGGTCCCCTGCTATCCACACTGATTTTGATTGGGTTCCTGTTGTCGGCGACCTCAGATGAGGCTTATGGCAGTTTTATGGGCACCGGGTTTTTTATGATTCTGGCTCTTTTGCCCTTTCAGATTCTAATCGCTGTCACGGTCTATTTGTTTATCTGCAGCTCGCTCAAAGAACGCACTGCTCTACTCGATGACACGTCAATTTCAAACTGACTCTGCAAGCACACACCAAAATCTGCTGCCGAAAGACGGTTGCGTCCATTACTACCCTGCGATCTTTAGCCAGGATCGCTGTGCCTCGCTCATGGTCGAACTCATGCAGTCATTAGATTGGCGGGTCGATCAACTTTATATGTTTGGCAAACTCATCACCACCAAAAGAAAAGTCGCCTGGGTTGGCGACGAAGGGTGTTCCTACACTTATTCAGGGGTTAAAAAAGAACCACAGCCTTGGACACCAGAACTCTCGCGCATCAAATGTACCCTCGAGGAAATCGCGCAGCGCACCTTTAACTCATGCTTACTTAATCTCTATCACGATGGTAGCGAAGGCATGGGATGGCACAGCGACGATGAGCCCGAGCTTGACCAGAACGCGCCCATCGCTTCTTTAAGCCTTGGAGGAGAACGTACATTCTCTTTCAAACACAAGACCGACAAAACAAAGGCTTCACTGCCGTTGGAAAACGGAAGTGTGCTGCTCATGCACGCACCGACGCAAGAATTTTGGCATCATAGCCTCGTGAAAACCTCACGGCCTGTCAGCCCCCGCATCAATTTAACGTTTAGAGCGATTAAAGCTTAGAGCGCTTCAATCTAAGAACAATTCAATAAAAGCCGACTTTCTGAATCCAGAGGTCTGCCTCGTAGTCCTTGCCAAAAGCCACGATACCTAAAGAACGAATAGAGTCAGGACTAGGCGTTTGCCAAAGCATTTTCCCAGACGGTTTGAACTCTGCCCAAGAAAGCTTAATTGTCTGCCACTCACCCGTCGTCTCAAAGCCTGCCTGATAGTACTGCCAGGGCAACAAGGTCCATGACGTGCGTAGATGCACAAAATACCGCTCTCCATTGCCCTTGACCGTGATCTCAACTCCAGACACAGACTCCGTCAAATGTTCTTTGAGTGCGGTGCGAAACTGTATAAAACCGCCACGATTGGCCGTGCTCACCGAGCCCGACAGATGCGCCACATGACGTCCATCTACGGTCACAAAACTCATCTTACCGGTCGAGACGCCGCCCATGACCTGATCAGTCAAAAACTCCCAACGCGCTTCGGGCTTACCTGAAAAGTCATCCATCATAGGATTCGCTCCCGCAACAAGCGTGGCATTGAAGAAAAGTAGCAAGGCAGTGATCCATGCTTTCATCATAACCATCGTTCATTTGACGTTGACTGAATATCAACAATAGCATTGATCGTCCAAAGAGGAGATCCACCTTTTTCTTCCACTTTCTGGACGAATAAACACCGAACTAATGTGTAATATCAGATCTAGTTCCTTATCCGAACAACCATATTATGGAGACAATCATGAAAAACATAACATCGCTAGTTTTGGCTATTGCATCTTTGATGGCTTCGCCCTTAGTTGGCGCACAGTCCGCAGCTCAATCCTTTCCTAACAAACCCATTCGCTTCGTCGTGCCCTTCCCGCCAGGAGGTGGTAACGACATCCTTGCCCGCGCGCTTGCACCGAAAATGTCTGAGATTCTTGGACAGCAGGTCGTGATTGACAATCGAGCCGGCGCTGGCGGCAATATCGGCGCTGACTACGTCGCGAAATCTCCTCCGGACGGATACACCATTGTGATCGCTTCTAATCAAGTCACGATGAACCCATGGATTTATTCAAAGTTACCTTTTGATATTGCAAAAGATTTCTCGCCTGTAGCACAAATCGCTTCAGTCCCCATGCTCTTAGCGATCAATCCAGAGGTGCCCGCAAAGAATCTCAAAGAATTCATTGCGCTGGCCAAAGCAAAGCCTGGGTCACTGAACTACAGCACTCCTGGCTTGGGCACACCTCAACACATTGCTTTCGAAGTCTTTAATTTTGATGCTGGCGTCAAAGTCACCCACGTCCCTTACAAAGGCACCTCGCCCTCCATCGTTGATTTGATTGGTGGTCAGGTCCAAGCGACGATTGGTACCATGGCTTCACTGGAACAACATGTCAAAACAGGTAAGGTGCGTGCAATTGCGGTCTCAACCCCGCAGCGCTCACCCACCATGCCAGATGTTCCAACCATCGAAGAGGGTGGACTCAAAGGGTATAACGTTCCACTCTGGTACTCCGTTCTCGCGCCCGCCAACACACCCAAAGAAATTGTCGCCAAAATTTCTGCCTCGATTCGCGATGCATTACGAGATCCGCAAACCAAAGCACAATTAGCGAAACAAGGTTTTGTTGAAAGCTATCTTGATCCTGCGCAAATGACCGCACTCATCAAACAGGATCTAACTTATTGGCAAAAAGCCATTAAAAATATCGGCCTT
>JBILJA010000077.1:0-11500 GCA_044368775.1 Burkholderiaceae bacterium | reverse complement strand
TATTTCCTTTGACCAATTGCAAAGGGTGAAGCATCTCGGTGACAATGCCGTATTTAGCGGGTGAGTAGGCGGCCGCGCCAATGCCGACTAGCGCATAGGCTGCGCATACCAGAACAACCTGGCCTTCTTGTGTCAATCCGAACATGGCATAAGAAAACATGAGTAAACAGCCGCTGACCTTGATGGCGTTAGTAAAAAACATCACCCGGCCCTTGGGGAACGAGTCTGCAAAGGCGCCTACGAAGGCTGCCAGCAAGACATATGAGGCGGCAAACCACCATTTCATCATCGGTGCCATCCAGTCCGGGCCATGAAGCTCCAGAATCAGTGCGATTGCAGCGATAAACAATGCATTATCAGCAAGCGAGGACAGAGCCTGCGCAGCCATGACGGTATAAAAGCCTCGATTCAAGATGATTTCCCGAAAAATTGAACGCACGCCACAATGCGGCATTCCGCATAATAAAAGAATGAGGGATTCCCCGCGGTTTTACCCATTTAAAGCGCGTCCGGTAAATCACGCGAGCGGGGTCAACAGGCTGATTTTCGCTCAGGCTGCGTTATGATCTCAGGGATTCCATTCGAGATTGTGTCTATATTGTGCGTCTGACCCAGATCAAACTAGCCGGATTTAAATCCTTCGTCGATCCGACCGTGATTCCGACCCCGAGTCAGCTCGTGGGAGTTGTGGGACCGAACGGCTGCGGTAAATCTAACATCATTGACGCCGTGCGCTGGGTGATGGGCGAAAGTCGAGCGTCCGAGCTGCGTGGCGAGTCCATGCAAGACGTGATTTTTAGCGGTTCTGGTCAGCGTAAGCCCTCGGCGCGTGCTTCGGTCGAGCTGGTGTTCGACAATAGTGATGGTCGCGCGATCGGTCAGTGGGCGACCTACGCTGAGATTGCGGTGCGTCGTGTGTTGACGCGTGATGGGACGAGCAGCTATTTCATCAACAACCAGCAAGTCCGCCGTCGCGACGTTAACGATATCTTTCTAGGTACAGGTTTAGGCGCGCGTGGTTACGCCATTATTGGTCAGGGCATGATCAATCGCTTGATCGAAGCAAAGCCCGAAGAACTCCGTGTTTACCTTGAAGAGGCTGCGGGTGTGTCGCGCTACAAAGAACGACGCCGCGAAACGGAAAACAGGTTGTCCGATACGCGCGAAAATCTCGTGCGTGTGGACGACATCTTGCGCGAACTCACCTCTCAACTCGAAAAGCTTGAGTCTCAAGCCGAAGTGGCGCGCGAGTACCGCGCACTGCAAGCCGAAGGCGAGGGCAAGCAGCATGCGCTGTGGTTCCTCAAGGAAGCAGCCGCCCACGAAGAGCGCGCCCGTACGCAACAAAACATCGAAAGGGCACAGACTGAGCTCGAGGCTTCGATGGCTGGGTTACGCGCTAGCGAGGCAGCACTCGAGGCGCGCCGTCAGGCGCATTACGCAGCGGGCGATGCTGTGCACGCCGCTCAAGGCTTGTTATATGAGTCCAATGCCAAAGTCAGTAGTCTCGAGGCAGAAATTCGCCATGTCGTCGAGTCGCGCAATCGTGTGCATACGCGACGCGCGCAATTACAAGTCCAGATGACCGAGTGGGATTCGCAAAAAGAACACTGTGTTTTGCAAATTCAAGAAGGCGAAGAAGAATTGATGACGAGTGCCGCGCGTGCCGAACAGGCCCGTGAGTTGGCGCTGTCCGCACAAGAGGGATTGCCCGATATCGAAGCGCGTGTGCGCCAGGCTGCGACTCAACGCGAAGAAATGCGCGCGACGCTGGCGCGCGTGGACCAAAGCCTAGCCTTGGTGGCGCAGACGCAGCGGGATTCGGATCGCCAATTACAGACGCTCGAATTGCGTGGTGAGCGACTCAAACAAGAATTGCAAGGCGTAGAAACCCCTGATGTCGAGGCGCTTGAGCGACTGACTGGCGACAAACTTGTCACCGAAGAATCACTCGAGGAGGCGCAGGGCGCACTCGCCGAGCTCGAAGACAAATTGCCTGAGGCGGATGCGCGGCGCTCGAAAGCCCAACAACAAGCGCAAGTCGAGGCGGAGTCGCTCGCCCGGTTAGACGCGCGTCTGACCGCGTTGGTGCGCTTGCAAGAGGATGTACAGAAAAAAGGCACACTCGAGCCTTGGCTCGCCAAACACGAGTTAACGTCGTTGGCGCGTCTCTGGCAAAAGCTGCAAGTCGAACCAGGTTGGGAAACTGCCCTGGAGGCTGTGCTCAATGAGCGCATGACAGGACTTGAGGTGCGTAACCTAGACTGGGTGCGCGCGTTTGCAAGTGATGCACCACCCGCGCGTTTAGCGTTTTATCAGTTGCCCTCCGCTGCGCCCGTGGCGCCCGCGCCTGCCGGACTGAACCCCTTGGTCTCAGTGCTGCGTATCACCGATCCTGAGTTGCGTACGTTGCTGCAGGGCTGGCTAGGTAATGTCTACATCGCAAAAGATGTGACCGAGGCGCTCGCAGCTCGGTCGACCTTGCCCGCTGGCGCCATGTTGGTCGTGCAGGGTGGTCACTTGATCGATGCGCACAGTGTCCGCTTTTACGCACCAGACTCGGAGCAAGCAGGTTTGCTGGCGCGTCAGCAGGAAATCGAAAACCTCCAACGCGAAATCAAAGCGCATCAACTTATCGCGGATCATTCGCGTTCCGCAGTCGCGCAGGCGGAGTCCGCTTGGCAGCAGCTCTCGCAGGCCTTGCCTCCTACCCGTCAACGTGTCGCTGAAATCACAAGACGCTTGCATGATTTGCAACTCGAACATACGCGCTTACAACAGCAAGTCGAGCAAACTCGCGAGCGCTCCGGACGCCTTGAGCAAGATATCGCCGAGGTTATTTCTCAACAAGAGGAACTCACCGCGGCTAAACTCGAAGCTGAAGCCCGCTTTGAGGAGTTAGACGCCGAACTCGGTGTTTTGCAGGAAACCTATTCCGAAGCGGAAATGGCGGGCGAAGCGCTCTTCGAAGAAGCCGAAACGGCGCGCATTCGTTTGCGTGATCAGGAGCGTGGCGCTCAAGAGGCGGAGTTTGCCGAGCGCGGCATTCGTGCCCGCATTGCCGAGTTGCAACGTAACTTGCAACTTGCGACTGAGCAAGTAACGCGTGCGCAGCAGGAGTTGGTGTCGCTCGAGTCAGAGCTTTCGACCTTGGATGCCGCCGCTGCCGAAGCAGGGTTACAAGAGGCGCTTGAATTCCGTGCCGAGCGTGAGGAAACGCTGGGTCGCGCGCGTATCGAAATGGATACCTTGGCCGCGCAACTGCGCGAGGCCGACGAAGAGCGTATGACCATCGAACGCTCGTTAGAGCCTCATCGTGAACGCATCATGCAACTCCAGTTGCAAGAACAGGCCGCGCGGTTAGCGACAGAGCAGTTCGCTGAACAGCTCAATGAGCGACAAGTCGATCGTGCCGCAGTGCAAGCGTCCCTCGCCGAACAGCCCGAGGAGTGGCAGCGTCCCGCGTGGCTACAGTCCGAAGTTCAGCGCATCACCAAAAAGATCGAGAGTCTGGGTTCTGTGAACTTGGCGGCGCTTGATGAGTTGACGGCATCGCGTGAACGCAAGAATTATCTTGATGCGCAGTATTTAGACTTGCAGACTGCGATCGAAACGCTGGAGGATGCGATCCGTAAGATCGATCGTGAAACCCGCGATTTGTTGCAGACCACGTTTAACGAGGTCAATAGTCATTTTGGCGAGTTGTTCCCCAAGTTATTCGGAGGCGGTGAAGCGCGTTTGATCATGACGGGCGATGAGATTTTGGATGCGGGTGTTCAGGTGATGGCGCAGCCCCCTGGCAAGCGCAATACCTCGATTCATTTACTGTCCGGTGGAGAAAAGGCTTTAACAGCAACCGCGTTGGTCTTTGCGCTGTTCAAGCTCAATCCTGCTCCGTTTTGTTTGCTTGACGAGGTGGATGCGCCGCTCGATGATGCGAATACTGAGCGTTATACTAATCTCGTGAGTAGTATGGCCGACCACACACAGTTTTTGTTTATCTCGCATAACAAGATCGCCATGCAAATGGCACGTCAGTTGGTTGGCGTGACGATGCAAGAGCAAGGCGTGTCGCGTATTGTGGCCGTTGATATCGAATCCGCATTGCAGCTTGCTGCCGAAGCTGCGTGATCATTGAGACAATACATGAGTGAATTGCAGATTTACCTGATTGTCATCGGAGCAGCCATCATTGTGCTGCTGCTGGGCTTTAATTGGTTTCAGGATCTGCGCGTTAGACGTCGGATGCAGGCGCAAATGCCCGTGATCGAACAAGATCCTTTATTGGGTGATGCCTTGGCCTTCGGGGAGACTAGGCGCGAGCCTGGGCTAGGAGGCGATATGAGCGGCGCCAATGACACAGACAGTATTTCAGTATTGAGCGATACGCAGGAACATCCTGAGGCAGCCTTGGATCAACAGGGGCCGGATCCCTCGACGGAGGTCGTGATTGAAATCACCTTTCAAGGGCCGATGTTTGGGGAGGATCTCGCACCCCTCCTGCAGCCCTTGCGCGCTGCGGGTCGTAAATCAGTCCGTATTTTTGCCCAGGACATCGAGGGACAGCTTGATACGCGTTTGCGTCTGGATGGTCAGTATGTGTCGGTACATTTGGCGGTTTTGCTTGCCAACCGTAGTGGTCCTTTGAGTGCGATCGAATGGTCACAAATTTGGAATCGCGCGCAGGGTTTGGCCGATCAATTGGAGTCCACTATCGAAGGGCCTGATCAACAGTATGTGCTTGATGCAGCCTCGCGTTTGGACGATGCCTGCGCCGCTTTGGATACACAAGTAGGTCTGACACTACTCCTGGGTAGTATGCGTCCGGTTTCTGAGGTCACGATGGCCGCTAAGACCATGGGTTTTGTGCCTGTTGATGGCGTGCTCGCCTGGCTGGGCGATTACGGTTTAGTGTGTTTTAGCTTGTCTCGCGCCGATGCTGAGTCCATCGATGCAGGGATGGCCAGCGTGGATCGTTTGACCATGCTCCTTGATGTACCTTGTAGTCCTGTCGATACGAGAGCCTTTGGAAAAATGGCCGAAGTTGGTTTCGAGTTAGCCCGCCGAATTGGTGGAGAGTTGGTCGATGATCAGCTGCGACCACTTCAGCCAGGGGCGGATGTCGCGATCGACGAAAAACTAAAGACCTTGTATTCGCAACTTGAAAAAGCGGGCTTTGCTGCAGGCAGCCCTCGTGCAAGACGCGTCTTTGCTTGAAGCGGGCGCGTGAGCATGGATTCGCAGGACTCGATCGTCAAACGTTTGACTTCGCTGCGCGATGAGATCGAAAAACACAACCAAGCCTACTATGTGCATGATGCACCGGTCGTGAGTGACGCGCAATACGATACCTTGATGCGCGAGCTTGAATCGCTCGAAGCAATACATCCCCACCTCATCACGATAGATTCGCCGACACAGCGTGTGGGGGCATCCCCTTTGGCGGCTTTTGGTAGCGTGACCCACAGTGTCCCCATGCTGTCCTTGGGCAATGCTTTCGAGGATTCGGAAGTGCGTGCATTTGATAAGCGTGTCGCCGACATGTTACGTGCCGCAGGCAAACTTTCTACGGCCGAAGAGGTTTCTTATTTTTGTGAATTAAAACTCGATGGTCTGGCTATTAGTTTGCGCTACGAGCGTGGCTTACTGGTGCAGGCGGCCACGCGTGGTGATGGACAGACCGGTGAGGATGTCACCATGAATGTTCGCACCATCAAGGCGATTCCTCTCAAGCTCAACGGGTCCGAACAAGAAATCCCAGAGATTCTTGAGGTGCGTGGCGAGGTCTTTATGAATCTCGCAGACTTTGAGCGTCTCAACGCAGCGCAAGAGTCTCGCGGTGAAAAAATCTTCGTGAATCCACGCAATGCCGCTGCAGGGAGCTTGCGTCAACTAGATTCACGCGTCACAGCGCAGCGGCCCTTAAGTTTTTTTGCTTACGGCTGGGGTGACCTGGGCGGTTTTCAGTTGCCTCGCCATAGCGCGATGCTGGACTGGCTGCAGCGATTGGGGTTGCCCGTCAATGAGAAACAGCATGTGCTGGCGCTTGGTGCCGAGCAGTTGCTGCAGTTCTATACCGAGGTTGGAGCGCGTCGTGCGCAGCTTCCCTATGATATTGATGGTGTCGTGTACAAAGTCGATGACTTAAGCGCTCAGCGTGTATTGGGTTTTGTCGCCCGTGCACCGCGTTTTGCGATTGCGCACAAATTTCCTGCCCAAGAAGCTACAACCACATTATTGGACATCGAGGTCCAAGTGGGTCGCACAGGCGCTATCACGCCCGTTGCGCGTCTATCGCCCGTTTTTGTAGGCGGCGTGACGGTGACCAATGCGACCTTGCACAACGAGACTGAAATCCTGCGCAAAGATGTCCGCGTCGGCGATACGGTAATTGTGCGCCGCGCAGGCGATGTCATCCCCGAAGTAGTGGGCCCGATCTTGGCTCAACGCCCTATTTTCGCGATGCCTTTTGTCATGCCGAGCGCATGTCCCGTCTGTGGCTCGGCCATTGAGCGGGTCGAAGACGAGGCCATCGCGCGTTGTACTGGCGGACTATTTTGCGCTGCGCAGCGCAAACAGAGTTTGATCCATGCCGCAGGCCGCAAGGCCTTGGATATCGAAGGTCTAGGTGAGAAATTAGTTGAACAACTTGTGGATCGCGGACGTATTCATTCTTTGGCCGAGCTCTACACCCTTGGCGTGGAGGAGCTCGCAGAATATGACCGCATGGGGCGCAAGTCCGCAGAAAACCTGATCGAAGCGATTGCTCAGGCTAAGCGACCCCAGCTCAATCGTTTGATTTTTGCGTTGGGTATTCGTCATGTAGGAGAGACAACCGCACGCGATTTAGCGTTGCATTTTTCTTCGATCGAGTCGCTGATGCATGCATCCCTGGATGCGCTATTAACTGTTCCGGATGTCGGGCCTGTGGTGGCGGGCTCAATTGCTCGCTTTTTTGCCGAGCCGCATAATCAGGAAGTAGTTAGAGCCTTGCGCGAACAAGGTGTGGAGCCTCATGCGTCCGAGGCTCCACGAAGCGCAGGGTTGGCGGGTAAGACTTTCGTTCTGACAGGCACCTTGCCGACGTGGTCGCGAGAAGAAGCTTCAAGCCGGATTGTCGCGGCAGGTGGAAAAGTAAGTGGCTCTGTTTCACGCAAAACGACGTATGTCGTCGCGGGCGAAGAGGCGGGAAGCAAGCTCGAAAAAGCAACAGAGCTTGGCGTCGCTGTTTTAAATGAAGAAGGCCTCAAAGCGTTGCTTGAGGCCTCTGGTTAAAACATAAGGTCGTTTATTACTGGATCTTTGCTTGGCTACGTAATTTTTCTTGATAAGAAGCCAGCGCTTGTTCACGCATCATTTGCTCGAGTTCTTTGCGCACCTGATCCAGGGGTGGGAACGCGACAGGGCGAATATCCATGACTTCGATCACGTGCCAGCCAAACTGAGACTGAACGGGCTTGTCTGCCAACTGACCTTTTTTAGTGGCAGCCACGGCTTTACCAAAAGGCTCCACATAGTTTGTGTCAGGAGCCCAACCGAGCTCTCCACCTTTGGCAGCGCTGCCAGTGTCTTTGGATTGTTTCGCGAGATCTTCGAACTTGGCTGATTTTTTCTTGAGCTTGTCCTGAATCTCATTGGCCGTCTTTTCGTCCTCAACCAAGATGTGGCGAACGTTGTATTCAAACTTGTCTGCCTCAGCCTTTTTCAGCTTGTCGTATTCGGCTTGAATCGCTGCCTCAGTGATGGGGTTCTTTTTCAGATAGTCAGCCATCAGGGCTTGGACCAAAATGCCTTGGCGAGCCAACTCGAGTTCGGTCGCAACAGCGGGGTCTTTAGTGACGCCTGCTGCATCAGCGGCCTGAACCATCACCTGACGATTGATCAGTTCTTGTTTGATTTGATCGCGCATTTCTGGAGAGTCCGTCGCACCGCGTGCAACCAACAGCTTTACAAACTGATCGACGTTCGCCTGGGTAATTGCTTTGCCATTCACGGTGGCAACGTTTTGAGCATGAAGAGGTGCAACCAACACAAGTGCGGCGGCGAGCATAACGATACGTTTCATGAATTTCCTTTGGAGGGCGCCCGAGTGGTCAGCGCAAGCGCATGGATCGGGTGTGGGATTAAATCGCGCAAAAGATCATACACCAGCCGATGTTGCGCAATTATCGGTTGGTTATTAAAACATTGCGCCACAATCGTGGCACGAAAATGACTGGCATTGCCCGGGTTGCCGGAATGTCCGGCATGCAGATGGGATTCATCGACGATGTCGAGTTCTACGGCGTTGAGCGGTGCAAGACGCTCACGCAACAAGCTTAAATGCGGATTCGTCGTGACACTCATGGCTTGTTGTCCTTGGCATCTGTGGTAGGGAGCGCATCAGTCGCCTCGTCATGCTGCATATGTTTACCAAGCCAGATGGACTGTGCGATGACAAAAACAATCAACAAGGCCATCAGACCAAAGACCTTGAAGTTGACCCACTGACTCTCGGTAAAGAGTCCGGAAAAGGCAACAAAGAGATTTAATCCGCCTGCAACCATGAAAAACAGTGCCCAACTCAGATTGAGTTTGTTCCAGGCAAGGTCCGGCATAGAAACCTTTGTGCCCAGTAATTTTTGCATCAGATTTTTATCCAGCAGATATTTGCTGACCAGCAAAACGACGCCAAACAACCAATACAGGACGGTGGGTTTCCATTTGATAAACGCTTCGTTTTGTAGCCAAAGCGTCGCGCCGCCAAAAAAGACGATGACAGCGAAGTTGACCCAGTGCATTGTTTCAATGGGTTTGCGCGTGAGTTTGATCCAGAGGATCTGCAGGACAGCGGCAGCAATGGCGACTGCGGTCGCAACATAAATATCTGCGAATCGGTAGGCGACAAAAAACAGAATGAGTGGAAAAAGGTCAAAGAGGAATTTTTTCATGGCTTAACAGGTTCGAACGTCAGCGACAGGGAGTTGATGCAATAGCGCAGTCCTGTGGGTGGGGGGCCATCCGGGAAAACATGTCCGAGGTGACTGTCACAGACATTGCACATGACTTCGGTGCGCACCATACCATGCGACATGTCGGTTTCTTCTTTGACGTTTTCTGGATCGATGGGTTCAAAATAGCTAGGCCAGCCACAACCAGCGTCAAACTTCGTGTCAGAGGCAAATAGCGCCGTACCGCAACCCACGCAGCGATAAACGCCATATTCGCGATGATCCCAGTACTGACCCGTAAAGGCGCGTTCTGTCCCTTTTTGGCGGGCAACGTAATATTGTTCAGACGAAAGCTGGGCTTTCCATTCAGCTTCGGTTTTATTGATTTTTGACATATTCACTTAGAGTGACAGATTTAGAAAAAGTTCTCATGCATAATCAGTCATCATGTTAATCGACTTTAAAAATATCTTTGTTGAACGCGAGGGTCGCCAAATACTGGGCGACCTGAGTTTAAGATTGTCTGAGCGTCGGATTGGGATCATGGGTCCCAACGGCTCGGGCAAAAGTAGCTTTATTCGCTTGATCAATGGTTTGTTGCTCCCAAAAGAAGGACAAATTTGCGTCGACGGGCTCGATACGCGCCTAGAGGTTGAAAAGATACGCAGAAAGGTGGGGTTTGTATTTCAAAACCCTGATAACCAGATTGTTTTTCCGATTGTGAGCGAGGATATCGAGTTCGGTCTTAAACGGCGGGTACCCGAGCCTAGTATGCGCCAACAACGCATGCGGGAGGCTTTAGACCAGCTCGGTGTGCTGCATTTGCAGGATCGCTCGATTCATACCCTTTCAGGGGGTGAAAGGCAGTTGGTCGCTTTGGCGGGCGTATTGGCGACAAAGCCTGAAATTTTAGTGTTCGACGAGCCGACGACGCAACTTGACTTGCGTCTGCGCAACCGCTTTGAACAACATCTCTCGGCCTTACCTCAGCCTGCGTTGATTGTGAGCCACGATCTTGAGCTCATGAGCACGATGGACCGCGTGCTGGTGATTGTTGAGGGTCGACTCGCCTTTGATGGCGTGCCCGCCGAAGCGACGATTTGGTATAGGACGCACTGCGGCTAATGGGCTCTTTTTATTTTCCTGGCGATAGTTGGTTGCACCGGACGGCCGCTGGCGTGAAACTTGCACTGTTGATGCTGGCGGGTGCTGGCTTGATGTGGCTGCACGATTGGCGCGTTCTATTGCTCGTGTTGCTAGGAGTGCTGCTATTGGTTCAGCAATCTGGCGCGCGCATGCAGCAGGTTTTGCTGCACCTTAAGACCTTGAGTTGGCTTGTGGTCATTCTCGTTCTCTTCACTGCGTTTGCGCAAACACCTCAAGTCGCGCTGGAGGTCGGATTACGTATTTATGCCTTGTTACTCGGCGCACTGTTAGTGTCGATGACCACGTCGATCGCGCAGATGATGGAGGTTTTAGTCTGGCTCTTAAAGCCTTTCCATCAGCTTGGCTGGGTCAATAGTGAACGTGTCGCACTTGTGTTTGGGCTCACCCTGCGCTTGATCCCAGAGTTGACCGTGCAGTGGCAAGAGATTCGCGAAGCCCAGGCGGCCCGAGGCCTCAAAGCCAATCCTTTTACAATGGGTGTGCCGATGTTGTTGCGCACGCTCAGACGCGCGCAAGACATTGCAGATGCGTTAGATGCAAGACAGTAGGGCGCGTGCGATCCGTCACGCATTCATGCGCAGTGCGGACTTTTTTTACCTGTCAATGGAACGTAGATGCTGAAAACAAAAGATCTTGTCTTAGTCGCGCTGTTCACCGCGATGATTATTGTTCTGGGACTCATTCCACCCGTCCCGGTTCCTTGGGTGCCCGTACCGATCACCTTACAGACCTTTGGGGTGATGTTGGCAGGCTTGATCTTAGGACCTTGGCGTGGCGGCTTGGTGGTGTTGACCTATGTGTTGATCGCCTTGCTGGGCATTCCTGTACTTCCGGGAGGTCGTGCCGGTCTGGCTGTTTTGGCCGGCCCGACAGGCGGATTTTTGCTGGGAATGATCCCAGGGGCTGTCATCACCGGATGGCTCGCGGGTGCTTTACCCCGCGGCCAGATTGCGCATACACAGCAGGGATGGAAAGCTGTTGCGCCTCAGGTGCTTCGCTGCTGGATCGCGAGCGTCATCGGCGGTTTGCTTGTTGTGTATGCCGTTGGGATTCCTTGGTTGGCCACCGTGACCGGGATGGGGTTGAACAAGGCTGCCTGGGCCATCATCGTGTTTTTACCCGGTGACTTATTGAAAGCGCTCGTCGCGAGTATCGTCGCACAACGTGTGCGACGACTCGGACTGATTTAACCGTGGGTTGAATTGGGTGATTTGAGCGCTTTGCGGCGCTCGAACCAAGCGCTTAACTCGCCTACGATTCCGCGTCGGAATGCCAAGACGCAGATCACGAAAATGAGTCCGATCACGATAGTGACCGATTCGCCAAGTCGTTGAAACCACTCAATCCCCGTCCATTTTGTGAGGGTCGCACCGAGATCGCCAACTTTGTTTTCAAGCAGGACG
>JBILJA010000011.1:0-29449 GCA_044368775.1 Burkholderiaceae bacterium | reverse complement strand
GGACGACAATAAAGGCGCCGATCACAGGACCCACCAGCGTGCCTAGACCGCCGATCAGGGTCATCAAAATGACAAGCCCTGACATTTGCCAGGTCGCATCTGTCAACGTCGCCGAGACAAAGATCAGCATCTTGGTGGAGCCCGCAAGACCCGCCAGCATGGCTGAAAGAACAAAGGCCAGAAGTTTGAAACGGTCGACGTCATAACCGAGCGAGGTGGTGCGCGCTTCGTTTTCGCGAATGGCTTTGAGGACTTGTCCGAAAGGTGAATGTACGGTTCGCCAGACAATGAAGTAGCCAAAGACAAAAATAGCCATCACGACATAATAGAGATTGAAGTCGCTTTTTAAATCAATCAAACCGAACAGCGTACCGCGAGGGACTCCCTGAAGGCCATCTTCGCCGCCCGTGAATTTGGCCTGTAGAAAAAAGAAGTAGACCATCTGAGAAAGCGCCAGCGTGATCATCGCAAAGTAGATGCCGCTTCGACGAATCGCCAGCGCACCCATCGCTAAGCCAAGTACCCCAGCCACTAACACGCCAAAGGCCAGACCAACCTCGGTCGGGAATCCCCACAGTTTAATGGCATGCCCAGAGGCATAGGCCGCGCTTCCGAGGAAGGCGGCGTGCCCAAACGAAAGCAATCCTGTGAAGCCCAGCAAAAGATTGAAAGCGCAGGCAAAGAGCGCATAGCACATGATTTTCATGACAAAGACGGGATAAATCCCCGTCAACGGCACAAGGGCCAGAAGGACCAGCGCAACAAGATATCCGAGATTCTGACGATTCATTTTTCTTTTCCGAACAAGCCGGCGGGGCGAAGTAGTAATACGATCGCCATGATGATGAACACAACCGTGCTCGATGCTTCGGGCCAAAAGACTTTGGTGAGCCCCTCGATGACACCGAGTCCGAGACCGGTGACGATGGCACCCAGGATCGAACCCATCCCGCCAATCACCACGACGGCAAACACGACAATAATGAGGTTAGAGCCCATGAGCGGAGAGACTTGGATAATCGGAGCCGCTAATACGCCAGCAAAACCTGCCAAGGCGACACCGAAACCATAGGTCAAGGTGATCATGAGTGGAACATTGACTCCAAAGGCCTCGACGAGTCTGGGATTTTCAGTACCCGCGCGCAAAAGCGCACCGAGTTTTGTACGCTCGATGACAAACCACGTGATCAGACACACCGTGAGTGACGCCACCACGACCCAGGCGCGGTAATTCGGGAGCATCATGAAGCCGAGGTTTGTGGCGCCACGCAAGGCCTCGGGGGCCGAATACGGCTGTCCGGAGGCGCCATAAAAGCTGCGAAACAAACCTTCGATCAAGAGCGTAATACCGAAGGTCAATAAGAGACCATAGAGGTGATCAAGCTTGTAGAGATGCTTGAGCAGACATTTTTCAATGAGAATACCGAATAAGCCGACCAAAATAGGCGCGACGAGGAGCATCACCCAGTAATTGAGACCGAGGTAGTGCAGACCCATCCAGGCTAGAAAAGCACCCAGCATGTAGAGTGCGCCATGCGCGAAATTAATGACGTTGAGTAAACCGAAAATAACGGCCAGGCCCAGCGACAAGATGGCATAGAAGGAGCCGTTCACTAAGCCAAGCAGAAGCTGACCGAGAAACGCTTGCAAGGGAATACCAAAAATAGTGATCATCGTCTGCCTACTTCATGAAGCCAATTACTTTTACTGTGTCGTACCCCCTGGCAGACAGAAGCGTCGCCAGGGGGTGGACCTGCTTACTTCTTGATAAATTTACAAGTGGATTCGGAGAGTTTGGTAAACACCTCTTCACCTGGCAGGACTGCGATTTGCTTGTAGTAGTCCCAAGGCCCTTTGGACTCGCTTGGTTTTTTAACTTCCATCAGGAACATGTCATGCACCATACGACCGTCTTCGCGGACATAGCCGTTCTTGGCGAACATATCGTTGACCTTGTTGGATTTCATCCATTTCATGATGGTGTCGCCTTCATCACTATTCGTGGCTTTGACAGCATTCAGATAGAAGGATACCGCTGAATAATTACCCGCTTGAATCATCGAAGGCTTGCGCTTGACGCGTGCTTCGAATTTTTTAGACCAAGCGCGTGTTTCATCATTTTGATCCCAATACCAGCCGTCGGTGAACTGCATGCCTTGTGTGGCCTGAAGACCAAGCGAGTGAATGTCGTTGATGAAAATCAGCAGGCCGGCCATTTTCATGGTCTTTCCAATGCCGAACTCGTTGGCGGCTTTGATCGAGTTGATGGTGTCACCACCCGCATTCGCCAAGCCTAGGATCTGTGCCTTGGAGCTTTGGGCTTGTAACAAAAAGGAGGAGAAGTCTGATGAGTTCAGTGGCGCGCGCACCTGACCTCTGACTTCACCACCTGCATCTCGAACGACCTTGGCGGTATCGCGCTCAAGTGCATGACCAAAGGCATAGTCAGCCGTCAAGAAGTACCAAGTTTTGCCACCCGCTTTTACAACGGCAGAGCCTGTGCCACGGGCTAAGGCAACGGTGTCATAGGCCCAGTGGACAGTGTAGGGGGTACATTGCGCGCCTGTGAGGTCCGAGGCTGCGGCGCCAATGGCGAAAAAGGGCTTTTTCTTTTCAGCGGCAATGCCAGCCAAGGCAAGGTTAACGCCGGAGTTCGTGCCGCCGATTAGCATGTCGATCTTTTGCTGATCGAACCATTCACGCGCACGCGAAGCTGCGACGTCCGCTTTGTTTTGGTGATCCGCAAATAAAAGCTCAATCTTTTTTCCGTTGATCTGACCGCCTGCATCGGCAATCGCCATGCGAACAGCCTCAACGCCGCCTGCACCATCAATGTCAGAGTAGACGCTGGCCATATCGGTGACGAAACCGATCCGAATGACGTTGTCGGAAACAGCGGCTTGTGCAGAGTGGCCAACAAGTCCGAGGCCCGCGATCATGAGCGAAGCGCTTAGGGTACGAAGTTTCATGTAATGCTCCTTAGGTTTGCTGCGATTAAAATTTTATTGTTAGACACCGAGTAATTCGTTTAATACGGATTGCTTTTCCTTGAGTTCGCTGGCATCGAAATGCTCGACGATTTGACCGTGTTCCATGACATAAAATCGATCGGCCAAAGGCGCGGCAAAGCGGAAATTTTGCTCCACCATGACGATGGTGTAGCCCTTGTCTTTGAGCATTTTGATCATGCGACTCAACGCTTGCACAATGACTGGCGCAAGTCCTTCGGAAATTTCATCAAGCAAGAGCAGATTTGCACCCGTTCGCAAAATGCGCGCGACTGCCAGCATTTGTTGCTCGCCACCTGACAGACGAGTGCCGGGAGAATGACGTCGCTCTAACAGATTGGGGAACATGTCATAAATTTCGGCAAGCGTCATGCCGCCGCCAGGGACACCTACAGGCGGAGGTAATAGAAGATTTTCCTCGCATGACAAGCTGGCAAAGATGCCACGCTCTTCTGGGCAATAGCCGATCCCGAGATGTGCGATCTTGAAGGTGGGCATGTCGATCGCTTCTTGCCCGTGAATGCGAACGGATCCTTTGCGAGAGCCCGTCAGACCTAAGATTGCGCGCAAAGTCGTGGTCCGTCCCGCGCCATTACGACCTAGGAGGGTGACGACTTCGCCTTTATTTACCGTGAGGTTGACGCCATGCAAAATGTGAGACTCGCCATACCAAGCTTGCAGATCAGTGATTTCGAGTGCGCTCGTACTCATCCGTGTGCTCCCTCAAGTTCGCCTTCAGTCGTGCCCATATAGGCTTCCATCACGGCGGGATCTTTTGAAACGTGGGCGTAGTTGCCCTCAGCCAACACTGCGCCGCGCGCGAGTACCGTAATCGTGTCGGCGATCGAAGACACGACATTCATGTTGTGTTCAACCATCAAGATCGTGCGGCCGACACTGACGCGTTTAATGAGTTGCGTCACGCGATCGACATCTTCATGGCCCATGCCTTGTGTGGGTTCATCAAGTAGCATGAGCTCAGGCTCCATCGCGAGCGTCGTGGCGATTTCGAGCGCGCGTTTGCGTCCATAGGGAAGGTTGACTGTCATTTCGTCCGCAAAATCGCCAAGATCGACTTGCTCGAGGAGTTCTCGGGCGCGCTCGTTTAAGGCGTTCAGTCTTTGATCGCTTTGCCAAAAGTTAAAGGAAAGACCCGTTTCGCGTTGTAATCCAATCCTGACATTTTCGAGTACAGAAAGATGAGGAAAGACAGCGGATATCTGAAAGGAGCGAATAATGCCTCGTCGGGCAATGTGCGCTGGGGTGTCTCGGGTAATGTCGAGGCCATTAAAGGTAATGCTGCCACGGGTGGGCGTTAAAAACTTGGTCAGTAGGTTAAAGCACGTGGTCTTGCCGGCACCATTGGGGCCAATCAAAGCGTGGATTTGACCGCGCTGTACGCGCAGAGACACATCACTGACCGCTACAAAACCACGAAATTCTTTAGTGAGTCCTTTCGTCTCAAGAATGATGTCTTGCATGCAGCAACCCGCCCAAATTATTTTAGATTTGATGGCGAAGTATGGCGTAAATCAGCGTCAAAGCTCAATGAGGGTTTGCCTGAGGGTTGTTAACCCTTGGTTTTTTTTGTGTACTCACACAGATCAGAAATGCCGCATTGGGGACATTTTGGCGTACGCGCGACACAAATGTAACGTCCATGCAAAATGAGCCAGTGATGCACATCGAGTTTGAATTCGTCGGCTACGAACTTTTCTAGCCCTTTTTCGACGGCAACGACATCCTTTCCGGGAGCGATTTTGGTTCGATTGGAAACCCTGAAAATATGGGTGTCGACGGCGATGGTTGGCTGGCCAAACGCAGTGTTTAGCACTACGTTGGCCGTTTTTCGGCCCACACCAGGGAGCGCCTCGAGCGCTTCTCGCGACTGGGGAACCTTGCCCCCATGCTGCTCGAGCAATATTTTGCAGGTGGCAATCGCGTTTTTCGCCTTTGTTTTAAAAAGACCGATGGTCTTGATGTAGGCCATGAGTTTTTCTTCGCCGAGCGCCAAGAGTGTTTTAGGCGTGCCGTAGCGAGGGAAAAACTTGCGGGTGGCAATATTGACGGCTTTGTCGGTCGTTTGTGCCGAGAGCAGGACGGCGATCAGCAGCTGAAAATCGCTGCCGTATTCCAGCTCGGTCGTCGGGTTAGGATTAGCCGCACGCAGGCGGGTAAAAATTTCTTTGCGTTTTTGGGGGTTCATGACGTGCTGGCATTGCGCCGAGCGCGGGCGCGCGCAAGCGCGGCTTGGGCGGCGGTGCGTTTGTCTTCGGTCGTATTGACGATAGGGGCGGCCTGAAGGGGGGGCAGCTCAGTGCTTCTTAAGCTGGCGGGTGTTTTGTTGAGCCTTCTGATGCGGCGCTCATAGCGTGCGCGTGCCTGATCGGCATCGTCTTGGCTCCAGGCCCGTGTTGGCTCGACATTGATCATGTCAATGCAGTCCACTGGGCAAGGGGCGACACATAAATCACAGCCCGTGCAGTCAGCCGCGATGATGGTGTGCATGACTTTTGACGCACCCAAAATAGCGTCGACAGGGCAGGCCTGAATGCAAAGCGTGCAGCCAATACAGAATTGCTCATCGATCACAGCAACCTGGAGTGGCACATGGGTGCCGCAGCTTGCGTCAAGAGGCAGAATGGGGCGGTCAAGCAGTTGAGCCAACTTGGCGATTCCGGCGTCGCCGCCAGGCGGGCAGCGATTGATCGGGGCCGTGCCCTCTGCGATGGCGCGCGCGTAGGGCGCGCAGCCCTCAAACCCACATTTCGTGCACTGAGTCTGCGGCAGCAGAAGATTGATACGTTCAGCCAGCATTAGACCCGACGGATAAATTCCGCGATTTGCGGGCAAATCATCGTGCGCCAGCGGCGTCCCGAAAAAATGCCGTAATGACCGCAGTCAGGCGCAGTAAAGTGTTGCTTGCGTTTGGCTGGAACCCCTGAACAGAGGGTTTGAGCCGCACGTGTTTGACCTTCGCCAGAGATGTCGTCGAGCTCGCCTTCGATGGTGAACAAGGCCACAGTTTTGATATCGGCAGGGCGAACGATTTGTCCATCGATTTCCCAGGTGCCATTAGGTAAATCAAAATCCTGAAACACAACGCGAATCGTATCGAGGTAAAAATCAGCGGACATATCGAGTACGGCGTTGTACTCGTTGTAAAAACGGCGATGCGCCTCAGCATCATCGTCGTCGCCGCGCAACAAGTCTAAGTAGAAATCGTAATGTGACTTGAGATGACGATCCGGATTCATCGACAAAAAGCCTGCGTGTTGCAAAAAGCCAGGATAGACGCGACGGCCGGCTCCCGGGTATTGGGCCGGAACGGTATGAATCAGCTTTTCTTCGAACCATTCGAAAGGCTTGGTCGTGGCGAGTCGGTTGACTTGCGTGGGTGAGCAGCGGGGATCGATCGGTCCACCCATCATCACCATGCTGCGTGGCAAGCAGGGATCTTTGTTGGTCGCCATCAGTGAGATCGCAGCGAGCGCGGGCACAGTGGGCTGACACACGGACATCACGTGCACATCTGGACCGAGGTGGCGAATAAAGTCCTGAACGTAACGTACGTAGTCGTTTAAATCGAAAGCGCCAGCAGATAGAGGCACCATGCGGGCATCGATCCAGTCGGTGACATAGACCTCATGTTCAGGCAGTAAAGCACGCACGGTGTCTCGCAGCAGCGTGGCGTGGTGGCCAGACATCGGTGCGATCATCAGTATTTTAGGTGTCGCTTTGCGAAGCTTTTCAGAAATATCGCGTTTGAAATAAATCAGATTACAGAAAGGCTTGGCGGCAACAACCTCTTCGCTGACGGCGACGGGTTTGCCGTTGACCTCAGTCGTGGGTAAGCCCCAGGCTGGTTTTTCGTACTTTTTACCAAGGCGATGAATCAGTTCGTAGCCGGCGGCCATTTGTCGCGCCATGGGCGAATAGGCAAGAGGACTGGCGGGGTGAGAGAAGAGTTTGGAACCCACTTCGGTGAAGTGTGCAAGAGGCGACATGAGGGCCCGGTGCATTTCATGCAAGTCATAAAGCATGCGTCATTCCAAAAAGGTCATGTGATGATGCATTATGCGCCTGATCTGAGTCGTATTGAGCGACT
Source organism: Burkholderiaceae bacterium (assembly GCA_044368775.1). Lineage (GTDB taxonomy): Bacteria > Pseudomonadota > Gammaproteobacteria > Burkholderiales > Burkholderiaceae_B > Zwartia. Next base: position 22,333 of record JBILJA010000011.1, on the reverse strand, counting down.
GGGTGCAGCTTATTTGTTGCGACGCAACAAAATGTCGTTTAGTCGCCACGCCCGTGAGGGTTTACCAGTAGTTTTCGACGGCAAGATTGCCCGCAACGCCGCGTCGACCCGGAGCAAAACCACGCTCGGCGAGCAAGCCACGCATTTCCGTCACCATCGCGGGATTGCCGCACAGCATGATGCGCGAACGGGTGGGCTCAAGGGCAGCCCCTACGCGTTGTTCGAGTTCGCCGCTGCTCAACAGGGTGGTGAGGCGTGCCGGGTGCAGCCATTGAGGCTGAATCGCAGGGGAGAGCGCGATACTCAAGGTTTCCTGGGACGTCACGGGTAGGTAAATCAATTGAGCCCGCTGAGGGTCATTGAGGTTTGTGAGCGCCAAGAGTTCTTGGCGGTAGGCGAGTTCGTCGGATTTCCTGACGCCATGCAGCAAAATGATGCGTTTAAAACGGTGCCATGTGGCCGGATCCCGCAACATGGCGAGATAAGCGGAGAGCCCCGTACCCGTGGCCACAAGCCAGAGATCCTCGCCCTCGACAAATCGTTCGAGTGTTAAGAAACCAAAAACAGACTTGTCGATCCAAAGGGCATCGCCGGGCTGGAGGCGTGCTAAAGCAGGGCTGAACTTGCCGTCAGGCACGACCACTGAAAAAAATTCAAGTTCGTCGGCATCGGGTTTAGACACCATCGAATAGGCGCGCCATTCGTTCGGTGTGGAGGCAGCCTTGGGGGCGGCAGCTTGAGCCGTACCCACACACAAGCCCAAGCGGGCAAACTGTCCAGGCATAAATGCAAAGCCCGGGGGGCGCGTGACGGTGATGGAAAACAGCTTGTCCTCTAGCCAGTGGGTTTTGGCGAGAACGGTTTGCTGCGTATAGCGCGGTTCGCTGGGCTGGGTTACTGGATCAGTCATGGGGGGGGCGATGCGCTCGGGAGAAGCGCTCAGCGTTCGAGATGCTTGAGCTTGTCGGGAACGCCGTTCCAGTTGTCCGCGTCTTCGAGAGGCTTTTTGGAGCGACTGATACTCTTAAAGCTCGGTGAAAGCTCAGCATTGAGGGCGATGAACTTCATCTGGTCCTGTGGCACGTCTTCCTCGGCAAAAATCGCATTGGCCGGACATTCGGGAATACAGACGGCGCAGTCAATGCACTCGTCCGGGTCGATGACCAGAAAGTTGGGTCCTTCGCGAAAACAATCCACAGGACACACGTCCACACAGTCTGTGAACTTACATTTAATACAGTTTTCGGTCACGACATGCGTCATGTGTTTCACCAGAGTGCGAATAAGATGGTTATATTTTACCTAAAGCGATGTCGCATGTTCGGGATACCCCTAGGATGTGAGGTGGCTGTGCTAATGTTCAAAAAAATTCCTATAAATAGCTCATGATCATTAAATCCCTGCTGGATACAGACCTCTACAAGTTCACCATGATGCAGGTGGTGTTGCACCACTTCCCTGCTGCGCAGGTCGAGTATCGCTACAAGTGCCGTACCCCCGGGATCAATTTACGTCCATATCTGGACGAAATTCGCGCGGAAATCCATCGCTTGTGTCAGCTGCGTTTTAGCGAAGACGAGCTCGCTTATCTGAGGGAATTGCGTTTTATAAAAAGCGATTTCATCGACTTTCTGGGTTTATTCCATTTGCCAGAAAAGTGCATCACAGTTTCGGAGGGGACAATACCGGGAGAAATTGACATTCAAGTCAAAGGCTCCTGGCTACACACGATTTTATTTGAGATCCCGGTATTGGCGATTGTCAATGAGGTGTATTTCCGGCGGACTTGTACGAATCCAGACTGGGAAGAAGGACGTCAACGACTTCAAACAAAAATGAAGCTCGTTCTCGAGGCGACGGACCTCGATGACTTTAGGGTAGCCGAATATGGCACGCGACGCCGGTTTTCGCGCGAGTGGCATGAGGAGGTCGTCGTCACCATGAAAGCGCAGATGGGCAAGCATTTTGCCGGTACCAGTAATGTCTGGTTCGCGATGCGTCATGGTGTGCTCCCCTTGGGTACGATGGCGCATGAGTATTTGCAGGCGTGTCAGGCACTCGGCCCTCGGTTGCGTGATTCGCAAGTATTTGCTTTGGATACCTGGGCCAAGGAGTATCGGGGCGATCTAGGCATCGCCCTCTCCGATGTGTATGGTGTGGCCGCATTTTTGCGCGATTTCGATATGTATTTTTGCAAGCTGTTCGACGGCGCACGTCATGACTCTGGTGACCCGTTCGACTGGGGCGAGCGCATGATCGCGCACTACAAAGTCAATCGTGTCGATCCTCGGACCAAGACCTTGATTTTTTCAGATGCGTTAACATTTCCACGTGCGATTGAATTGGCCCGTCGCTTTGCCGGACGCTGTAAAACTGCGTTTGGTATTGGTACGAATTTGACCAATGATTTAGGTCATGAACCGCTGCAGATTGTGATGAAGATGGTGCGCTGTAACGGACAACCCGTAGCTAAAGTTTCCGACGCACCTGAAAAAACCATGTGCGATGACAAAGCCTATCTTGCATACTTGCGACAGGTTTTTGAACTCCCGCCCGCCTAATCAGTCCAACCCTTTGGTGCACAAAGCGCCATTTTTAATTTAAGGAAAAACAATGAGTAACATCAAGCGTGTAAATGTAGGCAAGCGACTTTCCGATATGGCGGTCTACAACGGCGTGGCGTATCTGGCTGGACAGGTTGCCAACGACACCAAGCAAGACGTGACCGGACAAACGGCTCAAGTGCTGGCTGCGATTGATGCGTTGCTCGCAGAAGCGGGCACGGATAAAACCCGAATTTTGATGGCGCAAGTGTTTGTTGCCAATATCGCTGAGTACGATGGTATGAACAAGGCGTGGGAAGCTTGGGTGCCCGCCGGCAATGCGCCACCGCGCGCCACGATCGAAGCGCGTCTTGCCGGTCCCGACTATAAAGTTGAAATCGTCGTGACTGCCGCTGTTTAATTCACGTCCCTTTTTATTCTTCAAACTTGGTATCGCCTGAGCAACAATATGATGTAGCCACCCTGACCGTCGACATGACAGAAGACGATCAGGCTTTGTTTCGCCGGGCGGTACAGTGGGCCAGCCAGGCGCTTGGTGATCGGTGCACACCCACGGGTGAGCGGCTGATGGATCATGCGCTTGGTTCGGCCAGTATTTTGTTCGGGATGCAGGCTGATCCCGCGACGCGCACTGCTGCGCTCTTAGTGTCGTCCTCCGAAATTTTGCAGCCGGACTTGAATCGAGGTCGGCATACTGATCCTATCAAGGAACAATTTGGCGCTGAAGTCGGTCGTCTAGTGCAAGGCGCCCGCGAGTTGTTGCGACTCAGCGGTATTGCGAGTGGAGCGAGCGATGGTTCTGAAGACGCCCCTTTGCAAAAAGAAATGTTGCGCAAAATGTTGTTGGCGATGGCCGCTGACTTGCGTATCGTGCTGTTGAGGCTCGCCTCACGACTTCAGACACTACGTTGGCATGCGAGTGCCAAAGTCCCTTGCAAGCCTGATCTCGCGCGAGAAACGTTGGACCTTTATACGCCTTTGGCCAACCGTCTGGGTATTTGGCAGATCAAGTGGGAAATGGAAGATCTGGCGTTCCGCTTTACGGAGCCCGCGCGATATAAAGAAATTGCCGGATTGCTTGAGGAAAAACGTACAGAACGTGAGCAGTTCATTGCGCAAACAGTGCATCAGTTGTCTGCCGCCCTCAAGAAAATGGAGATCGTCGCTGACATCACGGGGCGACCTAAACATATTTACAGCATCTACAACAAGATGCGTCATAAAGAACTCGACTTTAGTCAATTGTTTGATGTGCGTGCGATGCGGATCATCGTACAAACGGAGAGGGACTGTTATAACGCGCTAGGACTGGTGCACGAGCTCTGGGTGCCGATGGCTGACGAATTCGATGACTATATCTCGCGTCCTAAGCCCAATGGATATCGCTCACTGCATACCGTTGTCGCGGATGAGAGTGGTCGACCCTTTGAGGTACAAATACGTACACGCGCCATGCACGAATTTGCAGAGTTCGGAATGGCCGCCCATTGGCGATACAAGGAAAGTCCACGCCCCGGCGCGAACGAGGCGACTGCGGCGACGGGTCAATATGATCGCCAGTTGGCGTGGATGAGGCAGTTGTTAGCCTGGAACACAGAAGCCGCCGCTCGACCCGGAAGTGGAGCCGCGACTGACAGGCACTCGTCCGAGCCCGTGCCCAAACCAGCCGAAGAACTTATTTATGTCTTGTCGCCCCAGGCGCGCGTGATTGAGCTGCCAGCGGGCGCGACGCCGGTTGATTTTGCTTATTACTTACATACGGATTTGGGTCATCGCTGCCGCGGTGCGCGCATCGATGGTCAGATGGTGCCTTTGCAAACGCAATTGCAAACCGGCCAGACTGTGGAAATCGTCACGACAAAGTCGGGCGGTCCATCGCGCGATTGGATCAATCCGCAGCTCGGTTTTTTGGCCAGTCCGAGGTCTCGAGCCAAAGTACGTGCATGGTTCAACGCCATTGAGCTGCAGCAACGTATTACCCAAGGTCAGGCGTTGGTGGAAAAAGAGCTTCAGCGTCTGGGTAAAACAGCCATCAATTTAGAGCATCTTGCACAGCAGCTGGGTTTTGCCCAGGCCGACGATTTGTATATTGCGGTCGCCAAAGAAGAATTCAGTTTGCGACAAATTGATGCCGTGTTTCAGCCGGTCGCGGCGGTGGCCGAGCCCAGCCTAGAGTCGCTGATTGTGCATGGCTCAAGGGCCGAGCGAGGCGGTGCGGGCACAAAAAGCGGTGTGTTGGTGGTGGGCGTCGATTCTCTGATGACGCAGTTGGCGAGGTGCTGCCGACCTGCGCCACCAGATGCTATTTCGGGTTTTGTGACGCGGGGGCGGGGGGTCTCGATTCACCGCGCCGATTGCGCGAGCTTTTTGGCGCTAAAAGTCCGGCAAGCTGAGCGTGTGATTGATGTGACGTGGGGTCAAGCAGAGACTCAAGCTCTTTATCCTGTCGACGTACACGTACAAGCCCAGGACCGCGCCGGTTTGCTGAGGGATTTGTCCGAGGTCTTTGCCCGACTCCGTTTGAACGTCGTGGGGGTCAATACCCACAGCAAGGCATCGATGGCCTACATGTCCTTTACCGTTGAAATCCACGATGGCGGTGAATTGCAGCGCGTTTTGTTGGCGTTGCGTGAGGTAGGTGGTGTGTTGACCGCAGAAAGGCGTTTAACCTGACCGTTCAGCTTTTGCAATAAAGCTGCGTTAAAAGCGCATGAATTGAGGGATTGGGTTCGGATTTTCTAGTGACACACTGGTAAAATCACTCCTTTATATGGCTTTACGCGCTTGGCATATTGTTGCCGGTGTAGCTCGGTCTGATCTGGAGATCTGGTCATGAAACCCTATGACTTTCCCGATGCCAAAGGGCATTTTGGTCCCTACGGCGGTGTATTCGCAGCAGAAACCCTCATGCAAGCGATCGAGGAGTTGCGTTTGTCCTATGACAAATATCGCAACGATCCCGATTTCTTGGCCGAGTTCGAATACGAACTCAAGCACTTCGTTGGTCGCCCGACGCCGGTTTATCACGCGCGTCGCTGGTCCGAAGAGCTTGGTGGGGCGCAGATCTGGTTCAAACGCGAAGACTTGAACCACACGGGTGCCCACAAAATCAACAACAGTTTAGGTCAGGCCCTGCTCGCACGCCGGATGGGCAAGCGCCGCATCATTGCCGAAACGGGTGCCGGGCAGCATGGCGTGGCGACAGCCACAGTATGCGCGCGCTATGGCATGGAATGCGTGGTTTATATGGGTAGCGAGGACGTCAAGCGTCAGTCGCCCAACGTCTTTCGGATGAAGCTACTCGGTGCCACGGTTGTGCCCGTTGAGTCTGGCTCCAAGACCCTCAAGGATGCGTTAAACGAAGCGATGCGTGACTGGGTCACGAACGTCGATGACACGTTTTATATCATTGGCACCGTGGCAGGACCGCACCCCTATCCGATGATGGTCCGAAACTTTCATTCTGTGATTGGTCAAGAGTCGATCGAGCAGATGCCTTTGTACGCTGGACGTCAACCCGACTACGTGTTGGCTTGCGTGGGTGGCGGCTCAAACGCCATGGGTATTTTCCATCCGTATATCCCGTATGAAAACACCAAGCTTGTAGGCGTCGAAGCCGCAGGAGAAGGCGTTGAAACGGGCAAACACTCCGCTTCATTGACTGCTGGGCGTGTGGGCGTGTTGCATGGCAACCGTACCTACGTTCTACAGGATGAAAACGGTCAGGTTGCCGAGACACACTCGGTCTCCGCGGGACTGGATTATCCTGGCGTCGGCCCTGAACACGCTTGGCTCAAAGATAGCGGCCGCGCATCCTATGTGAGTGTGACCGACGAAGAAGCCTTGGCGAGTTTTCATCATTGCTGCCGTATCGAAGGCATTATTCCCGCGCTTGAAACTTCGCATGCGCTGGCCTATGCCGCCAAACTTGCCCCCACGCTCTCCAAAGACCAAGTCATTTTGGTCAACTTGTCTGGACGTGGTGACAAGGATATCAACACAGTCGCGCAACGTGCGGGCATGGTGCTCTAAGTTTTTAAAGGTTTTCAAATCAATATGGCTCAACACACAGATCGCATCGCCGCCGCGTTTGCTCGCGCGACGCAACAGAAACGCGCTGCGCTGATCCCTTATATTGCAGCGGGTAACCCACTGCCCGAAACCACCGTGCCTTTAATGCATGCGTTGGTCAAGGCGGGGGCCGATGTCATCGAACTCGGTATTCCTTTTTCGGACCCAATGGCCGATGGCCCCGTGATCCAGCGCGCTGCAGAGCATGCAATCGCCCAAGGGATTGGACTCAAGCATGTGCTGGGTATGGTTGGAGAGTTTCGCAAACAAGACCAAGTCACACCGATTGTGTTGATGGGTTATGCCAATCCGATCGAAAATATCGGCCAACAAGCGTTCGCCGAACAGGCTGAAAAAGTAGGCGTCGATGGTTTGTTAACGGTGGACTACCCGCCCGAAGAAATTGACGACTTTGTAGGCTTACTCAATAAACACCACATCGCGCCGATTTTCTTGTTGGCGCCGACCTCGACTGAGACGCGTATTCGGGCTGTTGGCAAAATCGCGCGAGGCTATGTGTATTACGTCTCACTGAATGGCGTGACGGGTGCGGGTAACCTTGATACCGCGGATGTGGCGATGCGCCTCAAGGGGATTCGCCAGCATGTCGCACTGCCCGTCGGTGTGGGTTTTGGTATCAGTGACGCAAAAAGTGCGCAGAGTATTAGTCTTGTGGCCGATGCGGTCGTGATTGGTAGCAAATTGATCGATACGATGACCAAAGCCGCTGCGGGTCTGCCTGTAGCTCAACAATCTCAGGCCGCGATTGATGCGGGAGCAAGTTGGTTGGCGAGCATTCGCCAAGCATTGGATGTGGCTAGATCTGTGGAGCATGCGAAATGAGCTGGCTCGGCAAGCTCCTTCCTCCCCGTATCAACAAGGCTCCTGCGCAGGAAACCGTCAGCAAACGTGTCCCAGAAGGACTTTGGGTAAAGTGTCCCTCTTGCGAATCGGTGCTGTACAACGAAGACCTTGCCGCTAATCTGCATGTTTGCCCAAAGTGCGATCATCACATGCGCATCGGCGCACGTGCGCGGATCGAGTCACTGCTAGATATCGAGGGACGCGTGGAGATCGGTTCAAACACCCGCTCCATGGATCCGCTCAAGTTCAAAGATTCACGTAAATACCCCGAGCGTATTCAAGAGGCTGTGCGCCAGACAGGCGAGACAGATGCCCTTGTGGTGGTGAGTGGCGCTATTCGCAGTGTTCCCTGTGTGCTCGCTTGTTTTGAGTTTGAGTTCATGGGCGGTTCGATGGGTTCGGTTGTCGGAGAGCGTTTCGTTCAGGGTGTACAAGCCGCAATCAAAAATAAAGTACCCTTCATTTGTGTCGCCGCTTCGGGTGGTGCACGTATGCAAGAAAGTCTGTTCTCCTTGATGCAAATGGCTAAAACCAATGCGATGTTGACTCGACTCGCAGAAGCTAAACTCCCCTTCATCAGTGTTTTGACAGATCCCACCATGGGTGGTGTTTCCGCTAGTTTTGCATTTATGGGCGATGTCGTGATCGGAGAGCCTAAAGCGTTGATCGGCTTTGCAGGTCCCCGCGTGATCGAACAGACTGTGCGTGAAAAGTTGCCTGAGGGTTTTCAGCGCTCGGAGTTCTTGCAACAAAAAGGCGCCATTGATATGGTGCTTGACCGACGTCAGTTGCGCGAAGAGCTTGCACGCCTGATGGCGCTCATGACCAATCAGCCTATGGACAGTGTCGCTGCCTAAAAGATTATTTGGGTGAATAAAAAAGCGGTGCATCAACTCAGTTGATGCACCGCTTTTAACTTTCCAGTGTGACTTGCGCTTTCGCGCAAGAGAGTCAATTACCGAATAGTTTCTACTTGGACTAAAGGCTGACTAGATACAGCAGCCTTTGGCTTTGGTTCACGTCCGAGCTTGACAGGCACAACGTGTTGACTGGCCATCGCTTGCGCGACACGGGCGGGATCGGTTTCAACCCATTGCAATCCTGCTGTTTGCACAATGGCGTGCAAAGTGGCTTGATCAACGCGGGGGGTCTGAACCAAAATTGGCGCCGTGGATACCGTCGCGACCTGTATAGGTGCGGCAGCGGGTGCGGGGGTAGCCAGAACGGGGGTTGGAGCAGCAACGATCGCTTCAGGAGCGGCGGCGATAGGTGCCACAGCAACAGGAGTAACAGGAGCAGCAGCAACAGGAGCCACAACGACAGGATCAGCAGAAACAGGAGCAGCCACAGGAGCAGCAGCGACAGCAGCAACAGGAGGTGCGATAGGCGCAGGAGATGCGACAGGCGTTACCGTTGCGCTCGCGCCGTGTTCGACATAGTCAACGGGCGCACTAGAAAGGGCGTTGCTCGACGTATGTTCAAAACCTTCTCTATCTGTTGCATGGTCTTCGCGTCCATCGATGCCTGTACCTTCGTCGGAGCCGCGACGGCCACGACGACTACGTCGGCGACGACGCTTGCGCTCTGGATCGGTTTGATCGATATCATCCTCTGCCAAACCTTGTGCATCCAAGCCTTGTTGCAGATTGGCTTGGTTGTCTGTCAATGCATTTGCAGCAGGTGTTGGGCGTGGCGGTTGAGGCCGACGCTCGACTGAAGAAGCTGAGTCCTCTGTCTGTGCGGTGTTGGTCACTGCATCGACTTGATCTGAACGAGCGTCGCTACCATCTTCGCGACGATTACGACCACGTCCGCGACGGTTGCGATTGCCGCGTGGATGATCATCGCCTGAGTCGTTTGCTTCGCTACGTGCTTGAGGCGCGCGCTGGTCAAGCTCATCCTTGGGTGCACGACGATTGTCCGAAGTGGTTGAAGCATCGCCCGTTGCGGAACGAGCTTCGCCGCGGTTATCGGGGCGACGGCCACGACCACCACGATTACCGCCACGACGGTCGCCTTGAGAGGAGCGGTTGCGGTCACGTGAGTCAGTGGGCTTGGGTGTTTCTTCTTTTTTGTCAGAAGAGGATCCGCCACTGAGCCAGCTAAAGAAACGGGAGAACAAGCCAGGTGTTTGATCGGCCTCGGCTTTTTTAGCGGGGGTCGAAGAAACAGGTGCGGGTTTTGCCGGTGTAATGCCTTTGACCAAGGCCTCGGGTTTGGCTTTAATCTCCTGTTCTTTGGGCGCCCAGCTCATGTCAGTCGAAGGTGCATCCACTAAGTCAAAGCTTGTCTTGAGGTCCTCGAGACGAGGATCATCATGACGCAAGCGCTCGATGTGGTGATGCGGTGTTTCGAGATGACGGTTAGGAATCAGGATCAAATTGACCTTGAGGCGTGTCTCGATCTTGGTGATATCTGAGCGTTTTTCGTTGAGCAAGAAGGTCGCCACATCGACTGGAACCTGCGCATGCACAGCCGCCGTGTTTTCCTTCATGGCTTCTTCTTGGAGTAGACGCAAGACTTGCAGCGCGCTTGACTCGGCATCGCGAATCACGCCAGTGCCGTTACAGCGTGGACACGTGATGTGAGAGCCTTCGTTGAGTGCGGGTCGCAGACGCTGGCGCGACAATTCCATCAGACCAAAACGGGAGATTTTTCCCATCTGGACGCGGGCGCGGTCAAAGTGCAGGGCGTCGCGCAGACGATTTTCGACCGCACGCTGATTTTTCGTGTCTTCCATGTCGATGAAGTCGATCACGATCAGACCACCCAAGTCACGCAGGCGTAATTGACGGGCAACTTCGTCGGCCGCTTCTTGATTGGTGCGTAGTGCCGTTTCTTCGATGTCAGCGCCACGGGTAGCGCGTGCCGAGTTGACGTCAACTGCCACCAAGGCCTCGGTGTGATCAATCACGACGGAGCCGCCAGAGGGCAGGTCTACCGTACGCGAATAGGCTGTTTCGATTTGGTGTTCGATTTGAAAGCGTGAGAACAGGGGCACATCGTCACGGTAGCGCTTGACGCGCTCGACGTTGTCCGGCATCACAACGCTCATAAATGCGGTGGCCTGATCGGCAATATCGTCCGTATCGATCAAAATCTCACCGATATCTGGAGAGAAATAGTCGCGGATTGCGCGAATGACCAGACTGGATTCGAGGTAGATCAGAATCGGAGCGGGATTGTCTTTGGCGGCGCCATCAATCGCAGTCCAAAGCTGCATCAGATAGGACATGTCCCACTGCAGTTCTTCGGCATTGCGACCAATACCGGCCGTGCGAGCGATGATGCTCATGCCGGGCGGGATGGTCAACTGGTCCATGGCTTCGCGCAGTTCTTGACGCTCTTCGCCCTCGACGCGGCGCGAAACACCGCCGCCACGTGGGTTGTTAGGCATCAAGACCAAGTAACGACCCGCCAGGGAGATAAAGGTTGTGAGTGCCGCGCCCTTGTTGCCGCGCTCCTCTTTTTCAACCTGAACGATCAATTCCTGACCTTCGCGCAGAGCGTCTTGAATACGCGCTGTCCGAACGTCGACACCTTCTTTGAAATAGCTGCGAGCGATTTCCTTGAAGGGCAGAAAGCCGTGACGGTCTTCGCCGTAATTGACAAAGCATGCTTCGAGACCAGGCTCGATGCGGGTGATGACACCTTTGTAGATGTTGCCTTTACGCTGTTCGCGTCCGGCGATTTCGATATCGAGGTCGATGAGCTTTTGCCCGTCGACGATGGCAACGCGCAGTTCTTCTTGGTGCGTCGCGTTAAACAGCATGCGCTTCATGAGAGAGTTTCTCCATTTAAATGGCGCGCCGGAAATCGACGCGCAGCCACGCGTTGTTGGCTGCGAAACACTGAAGCAGGCAAAGAGGACGCGCGCCCTGACGGGACGCACGAAGAAAAGGTCTTTAGACCAGCACTGTGCGCCCAGAGGCGCGAGGTTCATTCAGCAGGAGGGTCAGGATCACAAGAGTATTTGACAAAAGTGGTTGACTAAAAAAATGCTGTGAACATCAGGCGGATATGTGTCAAACGCCTGGTGCAGGGATACGACGGTTTCTTGCTTTTAATCTTGCTCTTAATTCAGTATTGCGCGCGGCGTGATGGGGTTGCAAATTTTCGGCGCGGGCGAAACGTAAAAACGTCGCAACAACGCGCCTGAAGTGCATCCCGGTCTAGCCGACGACCAGCAACCCAGAGGGCAAGAAAGCAAGCGGTACAATATCAAATAGTGCAGTGCGCGATCCAGACGGAGACGTGACATAAAGTTGCATCTCGACGAAGGAAGGGTTTTAAACCCGGCTTTCTTAACCCTTTTAAGGCTAGCTTGATTATAAGCCCCTTTTGCTGATGCGCAAAGATTCCATTACCCCTTTGAAAAATGCTGCTAAACCTGACGTGAAATCAGCGCGTAAAACAGCGTCCCGTTCGCTCTCAACTCGCGAGGCTAAAAATAACTTATCCATAGCGTCTGAAGTCCCTGTTGTCGTACCCGTCGTCCGGATGGTCGAGGTGACCGAGGAGCACGATGGTCAGCGACTGGACAACTTTCTGATGCGTCTTTGCAAAGGCGTGCCAAAGAGTCATATTTACAAAGCGATCCGGGGAGGGGAGGTTCGCGTTAACAAGGGACGGGTCTCGCCTGATGATCGAATCAAACTTGGCGATATGGTGCGTGTGCCACCGATGCGTTTGCCCGCAGCCGATGAAAAAAGGGTCGTGCCAGGTAGCGAATTTCCAATTGTTTTTGAAGATGACGGCTTGCTGGTGATTGATAAGCCGGCCGGTACGGCCGTTCATGGCGGAAGCGGTGTGTCGTTTGGCGTGATCGAAGCCCTTCGGTCGGCCCGGCCCGAGGCCAAATTTCTGGAGCTTGCCCATCGTTTGGATCGCGACACCTCTGGCTTGCTGATGATCGCCAAAAAGAGAAACGTCTTGCTGGCTTTGCATGAAATGTTTAGAACCGGCGGTGGTAGAAAGCATTATTTGGCTTTGGTGGAGGGTGACTGGGTCAATGCCAGGCAGCATATCCGCCTGCCGTTAGTGAAATGGACTACCCAAACAGGCGAGCGCCGCGTGAAAGTCGAGGCCGACGGTCAGGTTTCACACACGATTGTTAGTGCAGAGCGCCGTTTCAATGGCTATAGTTTGGTCGATGCCGAGTTACGAACCGGCAGAACGCATCAGATCAGAGTTCATTTGGCCTCAAGTGGATTTCCGATCGTGGGCGATGATAAATACGGGCGCGATGAGACGCGCGCAATTTTCAGCAAGCTAGGATTCACAAGAATGTTTTTGCATGCCTGTCGACTGGAAATGCCCCATCCCTTAACACAAGAGCCCATGGTGCTTACAGCACCCATGCCTCTGAGTTGCGAGAAAATCCTCCAAAAACTGGAGGCGCGATGAAACCCTATTCAGTCATCGTGTTCGATTGGGATGGCACCCTCATGGACTCGACGCACAGTATTGTGGCGGCGATTCAGGGCGCTTGCCGTGATCTTGAGTTGCGGGTGCCGACCGCCGCGGAGGCGGCTTGGGTGATTGGTTTGTCGCTCGAGCCCGCTTTGCGCCGCGCGGTGCCGGATTTGACGCCTTCGATGGAGCCGTTGTTTCTCGAGCGTTATCGTTACCACTATCTCTCTAAAGACACCCAGCTCAAGCTTTTCTACGGGGTGCCGGAGATGCTCAGCGATTTGCAGGCTGCAGGTGCAACGCTTGCGGTCGCCACGGGGAAGAGTCGTGTGGGGTTGAATCGAGCGCTTGCCGCGACGTCTCTGCATAGCGTGTTTGCGGCGACGCGTACTGCGGACGAGACGTTTGGTAAGCCTCACCCGGGTATGTTGCTTGAGCTCATTGATGAGCTCATGGTTGAGCCTGACCAGATGGTGATGATTGGTGACACCTCGCATGATTTGACGATGGCGGCCAACGCTGGTGTGCACGGAATAGGGGTTGCTTATGGCGCCCATCCCGAAGAAGAGCTCAGAGCGTGCCCTCATCATACGATCGCCCAGGATGTGGCGAGTCTGCATCAATGGCTGCGCCAACGGATCGCTTAAGCCCACTAGGTATTCGTTAAGCCCACTCTTAGTAGGTGTTTCCTGCGGCTGAAGTGTGTTTCAATCTTTATCACGTCCATTGTCGGAGTTCCAGATGCCTGTTTATCGTTACCCACGTATACGCGCCAGTGAAATCACGCCTGAAGAGGTTTGGGAAAGCCGACGCACTTGGATGAAGGCGGCAGGCGCGACCTTTGCTGCAGGTACGCTTGCCGGTTTCCCTCAGATGAGCTCGGCCGCAAGCCTGAGTAAGTTGGATGCAAAGCGCTCGACCCAATTTGTCTTGATGGAACCCGTCACGCCTGAAAAAGACGCGACAACCTATAACAACTTCTTTGAATTTGGTATGGACAAAGGGGACCCGGTCAAGTTTGCGCACAAAATGCAGATCACGCCTTGGAAGTTGCGGGTAGAGGGCGAGTGCGCCGCACCCAAAACCTTTGATATGGATGACTTGCTCAAACTCGCGCCGCTTGAGGACCGCACCTATCGTATGCGCTGCGTCGAAGGTTGGTCGATGGCGATTCCTTGGATCGGTTATTCCATGTCAGAGCTGATCAAGCAAGTTCAGCCAACGGGTAATGCCAAGTTTGTGGAATTTATCACCGACATGCAGCCTAAAAACATGCCAGGCTTGCGCACACGTTCAGTGGACTGGCCTTATCGCGACGGTCTGCGGATTGACGAGGCGATGCATCCTTTGACTATGCTTGTCATGGGGATGTATGGCAAAGTTTTACCTAATCAAAATGGTGCACCCGTTCGTATGGTCGTGCCTTGGAAATATGGCTTTAAGTCTGTCAAGTCGATTGTCACCATTCGTTTGCTTGAAAAGCAACCTGTTGGTAGCTGGGAGCAGTCACAGCCTTCCGAGTATGGGTTTTATTCCAACGTCAATCCCGAGGTCTCTCATCCGCGCTGGAGCCAGGCGACCGAGCGGCGTATCGGCGAAGACGGCGTGTTTTCCCCCAAGCGTAAAACGCTGATGCTCAATGGTTATGCCAACGAGGTTGGGTCGCTTTACGCAGGAATGGATTTGCGTAAAAACTATTGAGTCTGGGCGTGCAGGTACTCTCAGCCAAGACCTTTGATCGAGCCAAGCCTCTGCTGTTCCTGGCAGGGCTTTATCCTTTACTCAGATGGGTCGTGCTCGGATATCACAATGCACTGACGGCAAACCCCGTTGAGTTTCTAACACGCTCGTCCGGTACCTGGACCTTGGTGTGTTTGTTGGTCACCTTAGCGATTTCCCCTTTGCGTCAATGGTTGAATCAACCGGCACTGTTGCGCTGGCGGCGTATGTGTGGACTCTTTACTTTTTTTTATGCCACTCTGCATGCTTTGTCTTGGGCCTGGTGGGATCAGAGTTTTGAATTACTCCCCATGCTCGCGGATGTTTGGAAGCGTCCTTTTATCCTGGTCGGTGCCGCGGCATTTTTGACCATGACACTGTTGGCGATTACCTCGACCCACGCTTGGATGCGCCGCCTAGGTCCGCGCTGGCAGCTTTTACATCGCTCAATCTATCTGATCGGAGTGTTGGCGATCTTGCACTATTGGTGGCATAAACAAGGCAAAAATGATTTTGATACTGTCTTGATTTACGCGGCTGTTTTGGCTTTTTTGTTAGCGTGGCGTGTACGTCGCGCGTGGCTAAAAGCAAAGCGTCCTTAAAGGCCAGAGCCTGTGGTGGGTAAGGCCAACAGCCGCGCTGCGGTTTGGGCATCGGGTCGGCTCGTGACGCGGTCGGTACGATAGTGCATTTGAAAGGCACCGATGGCTGCCAAGGTTCCTGCATCAAAATAATTTGATTCGGGTACTTGGTAGCCCACCCGTTTGAGCTGCTTTTGAAACCAGCCCGCATCTGGATAGCCGATACGAATAAAGTTGGCTTCGTGCTTGGCCGCCGCAGCTTCGTCAAACCAGCGTCCTACACCGGCTTGCGCGAGCTTTTTCCAAGGAAAGGACGGACCTGGGTCAATTTTGCGCATGGGTGCGACATCACTGTGTCCGACAATATTTTCAGGTGCGATATTGTGGCGTTGAGCGACCTCTTTAGTGAGTGCGATGACCGCGGCAATTTGTGTGTCGGAATAGGGGATACCTTTGTCTCCTTGGCTATTGCGTGTCCAACCTGGGTGCACAATTTCGATTCCAATGGAGCGTTGGTTGAGAAAGGTTCGACCATACCAACTGCTGTCGCCGGCATGCCAGGCGCTTTTATCCTCGTTGACCAAACGGTAGACCACCGGGGGCTTGTCATCAGTCACGACGTAGTGCGCGCTGACATCACGGTTAGTGAGTGTCATGAGCGCGCTAGGTTTGGTCGAGGCCGTGTAGTGCAGCACGATCACATCGACGCGGCCACTTTGACCGCGCGACTTCATTGAGTCGTCGAAACGGAAGGGGCCGCTGACTTGAGAGGCGCAGCCTGATAAGAGGATTGCCAGCAGGCAGAGGCACAGACGTTGATAAAAAAGACGTGATGAACGATGTGCGAAAGAGGCGAACGATTGCATCATGCGGCCTGAAAGATAAAAAGAGTCGGGTGCTTGTCGAGGTTGGGGCTCGGTTGGTTTTTCCACTGCGCGATCGTCAGAGTGCGAATCCACTCGTCTTGTGTCGTGACCGACCGCGCAATGCATAACCGAGTGTTGCCCTTGAGGTGTTCGAGTAGGCTCGCGAACATCGCCTGGTTGCGGTAGGGCGTTTCGATGAACAATTGAGATTGATTTTGTTTGGAGGAAGTTTGCTCCCAAACTTTGAGTTGTCGTGCGCGCTCAGTAGGTTCCACAGGTGCATAACCATGAAAAGCGAAACGTTGCCCGTCCAGGCCACTCGCCATGAGACCCAGCAAAATGGATGAAGGGCCAACCCAGGGTTTGACGGGAGCCCCCCAGCGATGGGCGAGCGCGACCGCACGGGCCCCTGGATCGGCGACGGCAGGGCAACCCGCATCGGAAACCAAGCCAATATCTTGACCGGCTTTAAGTGGTGCAAGCCACTGTTCTAGCGCCTCGTCCTCGACTCGGGTATTGAGCTCATGGATCGTGACGTCTTGTAAGGGGTGGGTTAGAGGGGTGAGCTTTAAAAAAGCACGAGCAACTTTGGCATTTTCGGCAACGTAGATTTTGAGTGTGCCCGCCTGAGCTTGTCCCTGTGCGGGGAGCCATTGGTCAATGGGAGCTTCGCCCAGACCAACGGGAATCAGGTGCAGCGTTCCCAAGCGACTTTGGGTCTGAGGGGCGGAGTTGGCGTGCAAGTTGGACATCTGAGGGCTGTAAAAGAGTTAGGGTAACGGGGTCAGGCCGGCATGCTCAAGAGGGTCGAGCCCAAACTCAGTGAGCAGGCGGGTCAGCGCGATTAAGGGCAAGCCAATGATTGAGGTTGGATCTGAGCTTTCCATGCTTTGCATGAGTGCGATCCCAAGAGACTCGGCTTTGGCGCTGCCTGCGGTGTCATAGGGCGTGTCAATGCGCAAGTATCTGTCGATCGCGGCGTCTGATAAGGGTCTAAAAACACAGATCGTAGGTACTTCGACGGTTTGAATGCGTTGGTCTCTCATCACGGCCATGGCGCTATGGAAAATAACCGTTTGGCCGGAGAGGGCTCTGAGTTGGCGTTGCGCGCTTGCATGATCACCAGGCTTGCCAAGGGGGGTGCCGTGCAGAGAGGCGACCTGATCGGCGCCAATCACGAGATGGTCGGGGTGTTGTGCTGCGATCACTCGAGCTTTGGTTTGCGCCAAGCGCAAGGCAAGCGCTCTAGGCGATTCGCCGGAGGCAGGGGTTTCATCAATATCGGGTGCAATCGAAACAAAAGGAATTTTTAGCCTTGAGAGGAGTTCACGCCGATAGGGGGAGCTCGAAGCGAGGATCAATGGGTGTGTCAATGTTGTTTTGGCCGTGTTTGAAATTGACGATACTGGTGAAAACACGCTATTATCTCTCGCTTTGTTGCTCTTTTGTTGCAGTCTTTAGGTATGCGCTTTTACGAGCGTTTTGGTATGCACTATAAGGCAGGCAATTTTGTCAGAAGATCTTAACGCCGCATTCAGGTTTAGCACTCCGCCTATCGTAGATGCGTTTGATTTTGCGCGACGCGGTCAGGTTTTAACAGGCGCATTCAGTGTGCACCGCTTGGATCGTTTGCTCGAGGGATTGCCAGAGCAGCCGGTCGCAGAGCTCACTGTTCTTGAAGCGGCGCCAACCGTGCCTGGGGTTGTTCGGTACGTGATCGAAGGTAGGCGAACAAAAGACGATCGGTCACAACTGGTCGTTCTGGTTCAAGCGAATTTAGTGCTCGAGTGTCAACGTTGTTTGGGACCGCTCGTGTTGCCGATTGATCGGCAAACTGTTTTTGAGTTGGTGCGGCGTGAGTCGGACCTCGGCGATGATGAGATCGACGAGGATGATTTAGGTCAGCCCGAAAAGATTGTTGGATCGCCCAAGTTTGATTTGTGCGTCCTAGTAGAAGATGAATTAATTTTAGAAGTTCCTTATGTACCGCGACACGAAGTGTGTCCGGAAACGCTTGATCTAGACGCGCAAGCCGAAGAACAAGCTGGTAGGGAAGAGCCCCTCTCGCCTTTTGCGGTGTTGAGTCAGCTCAAAACCAAGGGTCAGTAGTTGTTATCAAGACGGTTGGCGTACAATTCGTCGATCCACAGGAGTTGTCATGGCTGTTCAGCAAAACAAAAAATCCCCGTCCAAGCGCGGTATGCACCGCTCGCACGACTTTTTAGTTAATCCCCCAACGGCCATTGAGCCAAATACGGGCGAGCAACACTTGCGTCACCACATTAGCCCAACAGGCTTTTATCGTGGCCGCAAGGTCCTCAAGACCAAGACTGACGAATAATACGCGGTTGACGGGCTTACCTCGTCTAAGCGTGTCTTATTCAAACGCGCTGCGCACGATCAACACGTGGCTACCGTAATTCGCATCGCGATCGATTGCATGGGTGGTGACGAGGGCATTCCCGTCACGGTCCCGGCAGCCTTTGCCTTTGCGCAACGCTTTGCCGATACACATTTGTTGCTAGTAGGCCTGCCCGAGGCGATCGAGCAGGCTGTTGCCGTTTGCGCAAAGCGTTATCCAGATATTGCGCCTGATCGATACACGATATTGCCTGCCACTGAGGTGGTGACGATGGATGACCCTGTCGAGGTCGCTTTGCGTCGCAAGAAAGACTCCTCCATGCGCGTGGCCGCGCAAGCCGTCAAAGACGGGCGCGCCGATGCCTGCATTTCAGCGGGCAACACTGGCGCCTGGATGGCGATTTCACGCTATGTACTCAAAACACTTTTCGGTATTGATCGGCCCGCCATTGCCTCTGCCTTGCCCAATCAAAAGGGTGGCGCGACCACGATGTTGGATTTGGGTGCGAACGTTGATTGCACGCCAGAGCACCTGTTGCAGTTTGCCATTATGGGAACCGCACTCGCGCAAGCGGGAGACCCAAGTCATGCACCTTCGGTTGGTTTGCTCAACATCGGCGAAGAGATCATCAAAGGCAACGATATTGTCAAGCAAGCCGGTGAGTTACTGAGACAGAGCTCTCTGAATTTCTACGGCAATATCGAAGGCAATGATATTTTTAAAGGTACGGTCGATGTGGTCGTCTGCGATGGCTTTGTGGGTAACGTCGCCCTAAAATCAGCCGAAGGTGTGGCGAGCATGATGTCTGTCATCGTGCGAGAAGAATTCGGCCGCAATTTTTTCACCAAATTATTAGGGTTGATCGCCTTGCCTGTTTTATCTAGATTTCGACGTCGTGTTGACAATCGGCAATACAATGGCGCAGCCTTGCTGGGTCTGCGCGGTATTGTGATCAAGAGCCATGGCTCGGCAGACGCGTTCGCTTTTGGTTGTGCTTTGGAACGTGCCCGTGAGGCCGTCAGCACAGGGTTACTCAAGCGCACGGCTGAAGCCATCGCCCAGCTGACTCATTTACAAGTCGAAGCGGTGACTTCGACGCCATCGGGAGACTCCGAATGACCCAAGTCATGCCTTTTGCGCGCATCATTGGTTCAGGCGGATTTTTACCCCCTCGAGTGGTCACCAACGAAGCGTTGGCCGCGGAGCTGGCAACGCGCCAGATCGAAACCTCAGACCAATGGATTCATGAGCGTACTGGCATCCGTCAGAGGCACTTGGCGGATCCAGGTATGACGACTAGCGCCCTGGCGACCGAGGCTGCGCGTCGCGCGCTCGAGAACGCGGGCGTGACGGCTGATGAAGTTGATCTGATTATTGTGGCCACGTCGACACCGGATTTTGTATTTCCCAGCACGGCTTGTCTGGTGCAAGCGAATCTTGGCAACAAAGGCGCAGCCGCTTTTGATGTTCAGGCTGTTTGCAGTGGTTTTGTCTACGGCTTGACGACAGCGGATAGTTTTATCCGCGCAGGGCGTGCGCGCTGTGCCTTGGTGATTGGTGCCGAAGTGTTCTCTAGCATTCTTGACTGGAGTGATCGCTCAACTTGCGTATTGTTTGGCGATGGCGCGGGGGCGGTGGTCCTCAAGGCCAGCGACGCGCCCGGCATCATGGAGGCCGAACTCCACGCCGATGGCAGCCAGATGAATATTCTTTGCGCGGCGGGTAATGTCGCGTTTGGTCAGGTGACGGGCGACCCCTTCTTGCGCATGGACGGCCAGGCGGTCTTTAAACAGGCGGTGACTGTACTGGATCGTTCAGCGCGTTCAGTCACGGAAAAGGCTGGCGTTGCGCTCGCGGATATCGACTGGTTGATTCCTCACCAAGCGAATCTCCGGATCCTGACTTTTTTAGCCAAAAAATTAGACATCCCCGTCGAAAAGGTTGTGATCACCGTCGATCAGCATGCCAATACCTCGGCGGCGAGCATCCCTCTCGCGCTTGATGTCGCGCGCCGTGATGGCCGTATTCAACCTGGTCAACTTGTATTGATGCAGGGTGTCGGGGGCGGGTTCACCTGGGGTTCGGTGCTCGTACGTATGTAGTAAGGTAGTAAGGTTCGACCTTCAATGTTTCTTTAATCTTTTAATCCGCGACATCATGAAATTTGCATTCGTATTTCCAGGTCAAGGCTCACAATCTGTCGGGATGATGGATGTGTGGTCTGGGCATCCAGCCGCCATGCAAGTCGTTGCAGACGCTTCTGCTGCGCTGGGTGAGGACCTTGGTGCTCTGATGGCCCAGGGACCCGTTGAGCAACTGAACCTGACCACAAATACTCAGCCCGCGATGCTGACGGCAGGTGTTGCGATGTTTGAGGCTTGGCGTGCGGCAGGTGGCCCGACGGCTTCATTGATGGCTGGTCATAGTCTTGGTGAGTATGCGGCGTTGACCGCTGCGGGTGCGTTGTCGTTACACGATGCAGTGCGCCTTGTGCGTATTCGCGCCGATGCAATGCAGGCGGCCGTCCCGGTCGGTACAGGCGCCATGGCAGCCGTGCTGGGCCTTGAGGACGATGCGGTCCGTGCAGCCTGTGTCGAAGCCGCACAAGGGCAAGTCGTCGAGGCAGTCAACTTTAATGCACCGTCTCAAGTGGTTATCGCGGGTCATGCGGAGGCCGTACAGCGTGCCATACAGACGGCCAAGGCGGCGGGTGCCAAACGCGCCATGCTTTTACCTGTCTCTGCACCGTTTCATTCGAGTCTGCTCAAACCCGCAGCCGAAGTGCTTCAGGGCGCCCTCGCTGCGGTGAACGTCTTGGCTCCTCAGGTTCCCGTGATCAATAATGTCGATGTCGCCATTGTGCAGGACCCCGCGGGTATTCGCGATGCCTTGGTTCGGCAAGCTTGGCATGCCGTGCGTTGGGTGGAGATTGTGCAGGCGATGCGCGGCCAGGGCATTACCCACGTGGTGGAGTGTGGCCCAGGTAAAGTGCTGAGTGGAATGGTGAAACGTATCGATCCGGAGTTGGTGGCGCTCTCTGTCACCGATCCCGAGTCTATGCAGGCGGCGCTGGATACGCTTGCTGCCGCTTAATTCGAAGATCAAGGATAACGACTGACATGGACCTCAAAGATAAAGTCGCGCTTGTGACGGGTGCTTCACGTGGAATCGGACGAGCGATCGCACTCGAATTGGCGGCCCGCGGCGCTTGCGTGATTGGCACAGCCACTACCGAAGCCGGAGCCCTTGGTGTGACGGAGATGCTGGCGCCCCACGGGGGTCGTGGCGTGGTGCTCAATGTCACGGACGTGCAGGGATGCGAGGCATTGCTGGATGCGTTGGCCAAAGAGTCAGGTGGTCCGCATATTTTGGTCAATAACGCCGGTATCACACGCGATAACTTATCCATGCGCATGAAAGACGAGGACTGGGATGCTGTGTTGCAAACCAACCTCAGTTCCGTTTTTCGTTTGTCCCGAGGTGTCATGCGCAGCATGATGAAGGCCCGTTGGGGTCGCATCATCAACATTACATCAGTCGTGGGCTCAAGCGGCAATCCCGGTCAAGCTAACTATGCGGCCGCCAAAGCAGGTGTTGCCGGGATGAGTCGCGCTTTGGCGCGTGAACTCGGCAGCCGAGGCGTGACAGTCAATTGCATTGCCCCCGGCTTTATAGAAACAGATATGACAAGTTCTCTTGATGAGGACCAAACCAAGGCACTCTTGGGACAAATTCCGCTTGGTCGACTCGGTTCGGCCAGCGATATTGCGCACGCGGTGGCGTTTTTAGCGTCACCTCAAGCAGGCTACATCACAGGCACGACATTGCACGTCAATGGCGGCATGTACATGTAATAGGTTTTTTTTCTCCCGGTTGGCTATAATTCGCCGGACT
>JBILJA010000227.1:0-3022 GCA_044368775.1 Burkholderiaceae bacterium | reverse complement strand
CGCCCCGATTGGCATGATCGCAGAGCTTCCCTTAGTCATGTTGGTGACCCCGTCTTTGCCTTGGAAAAATATCAAAGATGTTGTAGAGGCCGCAAAGAAAGAGCCCGGTAAAATCACCTTCGCCAGTTCGGGAGCAGGTGGAGCCCCTCACCTGGCGGGCGAGATTTTTCAACAAGCCTCAGGAACGAAAATGCTTCACGTGGCCTACAAAGGCGGCGGTCCAGCTGCGCTTGATCTCATGGCAGGTCATGTGAATATTTACTTTGGTACTGTGTTGGAGTCAGTCGGACACGTCAAGTCTGGCAAGCTCAAAGGCCTTGGCGTGACCAGCGCCAGCCGGTCCCCAGCCCTCCAAGAGCTACCTACCATCGCAGAGAGTGGGTACGCGGGTTTTGACACAGGCTCGTGGATTGGCATGCTTGCTCCGGCTGGCACACCGACGTCCATTATCAATAAAATATCGGCCGATCTACGTGAAGTGCTTGCCCTACCCGACACACAGAAAACACTCATCACGCAAGGCGCAACCCCTTGGCCCATGACGCCTGAGCAATTTGCGCAACGTATCAAAAGTGATCAAGCGCGTTATGGTCGTATCATTAAGGAAAACAACCTCAGCGCCGAGTAATCCTTTTTGCGGTTTGTATGAAAAGAATCAAGTGGATTTTCCTGTTGTTAATGGTGCTTTGCACCATGCTGTACTGGGTCAGTCTGACTGATATCGAGCGCACGCTCGCCCCTTGGGCGTTGCGCAAGTCCCTGTTGTATTACACGGGGGTGATGTCTTTCATGGCGATGAGCGTTGGCGTGATCCTCGCACTAAGACTACGCGTGGTCGAACGTTGTGTTGGAGGACTCGACACGCATTACCGTCTCCACAAATGGCTTGGTATCACGGCAGCACTCTTTGCGTTGGCGCACTGGCTGAGTAAAAAATACAAATGGCTCATTGAGCTAGGTATATACGACAAAAAAGACTTTGCGACCCCAGCTGGCACCCTTGGCTTTTTCCAGCATAGTAATTTTTTTAATCCTCTCGAGGATTTCGCCAAGGATTTGGGCGAATGGGCACTTTACGTACTTCTTTTTCTAGCCGTGCTCGCGCTTTGGAAAAAATTTCCTTATCGATATTTTTTCAAAACACATCGCATCCTGGCGGTCATCTACCTGATGCTGGCCTTTCATACGTTGATCCTTTTTGGGAAAATTGATTGGCTCACGCCGGTCGGTATCCTCATGGGCGCACTTTTGCTCGTCGGGATACCGGCGGCGCTGATTTCGCTCTTTCAAAAAATTGGAGCCAGTCACCGCGCCTCCGGAAAGATCAATCAAATTCACGTTCATCAAGACGGCAAAGTCACCGAAGTAGAGGTCTTACTCACGACCCCTTGGGAAGGACACAAAGAAGGTCAGTTTGCTTTTGTCACCTTTGATACACGCGAGGGACATCACCCCTTTACCTTGTCCTCCAGTTGGAAAAATGACGCGACACTCACCTTTCATATCAAGCAACTGGGCGATTACACACGCACCTTGAGTCACACGCTCAAAGTGGGCGATCCCGTCACGGTCGAAGGACCCTACGGAAGATTCGATTTCGCTGCGCACACAGGACCTCAAATCTGGATTGCTGGCGGCATCGGCATCACCCCCTTTTTGTCGCGCCTTGAAGGGCTGGCTCACGCGCCCCATCCATCCCGGCAACCGATCTCACTCTTTTACAGTGCACGCACATCAGATCATGCGCTCATCGAACGCGTGCAAACCTTGACGCATCAAGCTGGCATCCCGCTGCATCTCTCTGTTAGCGGTCAACATCCGGCATTAACGGCGCGGTCAATCTGTGAAAACGTTCCTGATTTCCTCAAGCACACCGTCTGGTTCTGTGGCTCGACAGGATTTAGCGAGGCGATCAAACGCGGTCTTTTAAAAGAGGGCTTGCCGAGCCGTCGCTTTCACCAAGAACTCTTTGAAATGCGCTAAACATAAAATGCCCACTGCATCCGCTTCAAATAACGTAGTCGCTCAGTTTCGACTGAGAATCAAATGTGGCGACGCAATCGCTCTCGGACCTGGCAAGATCGCCATCTTGGAAGCGATCGCCGAGACGGGTTCTATTTCAGCAGCCGGTCGTAAACTAGGCATGTCTTATCGACGCGCCTGGCTTTTGGTCGATCAAATGAATCAGTATTTCAAAGAGCCTGTGGTGCAGGCTGCAACCGGCGGCGCGCAGGGCGGCGGGACAACGCTCACGGCAACGGGTGCCGAGATCATCAAACTCTATCGGACGATCGAGCAGCAGGCAAACACACACTCAGCCTCACTACTTGAAGCACTGACGGATAAGCTCCGATCAGATCGGAGCTAAGCGCAGATCAAGACTATACTGAAGTTGTCTATTGGACTGTAAAGGGGTTTTAAAGATGGCTACAAAACGAACTTCCACAAAAAAGAATGCTGGCATCGTTAAAGGCCTTGGCGCCCTCTCGATCGATATTGGCATCAGCACCAACGAGCGAGCCAAAATCGCTAAAGGCCTGTCCAAGCTCTTAGCAGACAGTTATGCACTTTATCTGATGACACACAACTTTCACTGGAACGTCACAGGTCCGCAATTTAATAGCTTGCACCAGATGTTCATGACACAATATACCGAGCAATGGATGGCGTTGGACTTAATCGCTGAGAGGATTCGCGCGCTGGGTCATCCAGCTCCCGGCACCTATCAAGAATTCGCCAAACTGGCTTCAGTCAAACAAGTCGAGGGTGTCCCCTCGGCCACTGAGATGGTGCGTTATTTGGTCAAAGCACAAGAAGCGACCGCCAAGACCGCGCGTAGCCTGTTTCCAGTGGTCGGCGAAGCCAACGACCAACCCACCGCGGATCTGTTGACACAACGCCTCGAGGTTCATGAAAAAACAGCCTGGATGCTGCGCAGCGTGCTGGAGGATTAAACAGTAGGCGAATGGTTTGGAAGCGAAATCTGAAATATGGTTTCGTTTTCAGGTCCTTTTAATAACTT
>JBILJA010000005.1:0-41616 GCA_044368775.1 Burkholderiaceae bacterium | reverse complement strand
GTGTTTCATGTGGGCGATATGGTGGCCGGTTATGCGACCTTGCGTGCGGCAGCCGCTTCGGCACAACACATCATCCCCGGGCACGATCCTATGGTGCGGACGCGCTATCCTTTTCATGGCAACCCTGCGGATGATATCGTCGCGTTGCACTTGCCGCCAAAGACTTAAATCGTAAGGGGTTGTTGGGTAAGGCTGGCGGGTAAACCCTATCGCAATCCCCAAAAACGGGCTACAATAGCTGTGCTTTTGAGGAGCGTTGCGACGGGGCAATCCCGCCAGGCTCATTAGCTTCCCCGTTACCGTCGGCCCTTTTTGTCGACCTTAACAGCGCTCACCCAATCCTGCCAAGCAGCGATTGCGGTGGTGCTCAAGACACAGCCGTTCAATCGTTGTTCCGCGGGCACAACGGAGCTTTTAGATATGAACGCTATCAAAGAAAAATTCGCAGATTACATTGTTGCCGACATTACGCAGGCTGATTTTGGTCGTCGCGAGATCGCCATTGCTGAAACAGAAATGCCTGGTCTGATGGCCACGCGCGAAGAGTTTGCTAAAACCAAGCCATTAAAAGGCGCCCGTATTACGGGTAGCTTGCACATGACGATTCAGACAGCTGTGCTGATCGAAACCTTGCAGGCACTCGGCGCTGAAGTGCGTTGGGCCTCTTGCAATATTTTCTCGACCCAGGACCATGCTGCTGCGGCCATCGCTGCAATGGGTACGCCTGTTTTCGCTAAAAAAGGCGAGTCACTGGTCGAGTACTGGGAATACACCCACAAGATTTTTGAATGGCCCGGCGACAAGCAGGCCAATATGATTTTGGATGATGGCGGCGATGCCACACTCTTGTTGCACCTCGGCACAAAGGCTGAGAGCGACATTTCGGTCCTGAATAACCCCGGCTCCGAAGAAGAAGTTGTGCTGTTTGCCGCAATCAAAGCACAGCTCAAAAAAGATCCTAAGTGGTACTCCACACGTTTGGCCCAAATCAAGGGCGTGACCGAGGAAACCACCACAGGCGTGCTGCGTCTTTATCAAATGTCGAAAAAAGGTGAGCTCGCTTTTGCTGCGATTAACGTCAACGACTCCGTCACTAAGTCAAAGTTTGACAACCTGTACGGCTGCCGCGAATCGTTAGTTGACGCCATTAAGCGTGCGACAGACGTCATGATCGCTGGCAAAATTGCAGTGGTTGCAGGCTACGGCGATGTGGGTAAGGGTTCAGCTCAGGCATTGGCTGCCTTGCGCGCCCAAGTTTGGGTCACTGAAGTCGATCCAATCTGCGCACTGCAGGCTGCGATGGAAGGCTTTAAGGTTGTCACCATGGAAGAAGCCGCAGACAAGGCTGATATTTTCGTGACAGCAACTGGCAACTACAATGTCATCACGCGTGCCCACATGGACCGCATGAAGGACCAAGCCATCGTTTGTAACATCGGTCACTTCGACAACGAAATCGATGTCGTCGGTATCGAAGACTTGCAGTGGGAAGAAATCAAGCCACAAGTCGACCACGTGATTTTCCCTAATGGCAAGCGCATCATCTTGCTGGCTAAGGGCCGTCTTGTGAACCTCGGCTGCGGCACAGGCCACCCCTCGTTCGTGATGTCGTCATCGTTTACCAACCAGACGATTGCTCAGATCGAACTGTACTCGCGTAACGAAGAGTACAAGTCAGGTCAGGTCTATGTGTTGCCTAAGCACCTTGACGAAAAAGTCGCACGTCTGCACCTCAAGAAGATTGGTGCAAACTTGACAACCTTGACACCTCAGCAAGCGGCTTACATTAGCGTCAAGCAAGAAGGTCCTTTCAAGGGCGATGCTTACCGCTATTGATTTACTTTGAGTAGTGTTCACCGGAGATTGTCATGACTTTATTGTTAGTCTGGATATTAAATGCGGTGACACTACTCATCGTCGCCTATGTGTTGCCGGGGATTGTGGTCTCCAGCTTCTGGTCGGCGATGCTTGCGGCAGCTGTGCTTGGCTTGATCAATATGTTGGTCAAGCCAATTTTCATTTTATTGACCTTGCCCATCACGATCGTGACGTTGGGTCTGTTTTTACTGGTGATTAACGCGCTGATGTTTTGGCTCGCCGGGTCGATCCTGAAAGGTTTTCAGGTCAATGGCTTTTGGTGGGCGGTCGGCGGTGCGCTGTTTTATAGCGTGATCTCCGGGTTTTTGACGAGTCTGATTAATCGATGAACTCCCTTTTGACGCCGGCGTTTAGCCTAGAGTTTTTTCCTCCACGCGATGCCGCCGCGCAGCAGCGCCTAGTCGATGGTGCCAAACAAATGTTGGTCATCGAACCGCACTACGTCAGCGTGACATTTGGCGCAGGCGGCTCGACGCGTGACGGTACGCTTGATACCGTGCGGACGATGCGCGGCCTCGGCTGTGATGCCGCGCCGCACTTGTCGTGTATTGGATCCACGCGCGATGAGCTTCGTGTCTTGCTACAGCGCTATCGCGAAGAAGGCGTACGTCGCATTGTCGCGTTGCGCGGTGATATGCCTTCGGGCATGGGGGCGAGTGCTGCCGGTGCGCTTCAGTATGCAAGTGACTTGGTTGAATTTATTCGCCACGAGACAGGCGACTGGTTTCATATCGAGGTCGCAGCCTACCCCGAGATGCATCCTCAAGCCGCGGGTCCTGAAAAAGATCTCGCGCACTTTATTCACAAGGTGCGTGCGGGTGCCAATAGTGCGATTACGCAGTATTTTTTTAATGCCGAGGCATATTTTGATTTTGTCGATCGTGTCCAAGCCAAGGGAATCAATATCCCCATCGTGCCTGGCATCATGCCCATCACCAATTACACGCAATTGATGCGGTTTTCGGAGATGTGTGGTGCAGAGGTGCCACGTTGGATCCGTCTGCGTCTGGCTGAGATGGGCGATGACAAAGACTCGATCCGGGCATTTGGCACCGATGTCGTGACAAGTCTGTGTGAAACATTGTTAGACAATGGCGTGCCGGGCTTGCATTTCTATACGCTCAATAATGCCGAAGCGACCTTATCGATCTGGCGTGGTTTATTTCGTTAGATAGTTTAGACGGATGGGTTGTTTTGTGCCCAGCCACTAGGCGTGAGAATCGCATCAAGGGGATAATCGTGCGCCTCTGGGCGGTAACCGGTTTGTTCTTCGATCCGAGCCTGGTTCCAGGCGATACCGAGCGCTAAAAAGCCTTTGCCTGCTTCATTGAGATTGGCGAGGGTGCGATCGTAATAGCCCCCTCCGTAACCGAGGCGTGCGCCGTGGTCTGTAAAACCAAGTGTTGGGATCAACAGCACGTCTGGCATTAGCTTTTCGCGACGGACGGGCTCCAAGACACCAAAGGCACCTGGTTTTAAGGTGTCGGTTGGATGCCAAGCGTGGAACTCAAGTGGCGACTGTTTTTTGACGACAACGGGTAGCGCGACGGTCAAGCCCTGCGTGTGCAAATGCTCGTACAGAGGTCTTAAGTCGGGCTCGCTTTCTAATGGCCAAAATCCGGCAACTATTTCAGGCGCAGTGTGTCCAAGAGTGTGTCGAGACGTACTGCGTGCATCAAACCAACGCCGCAGTTCAGCACAGAGTTGAGCGCTCGCCTGTTGGCGTTCGACAACAGGAATGGCCTCTCGCAGGCTGCGAAGCCGCATCCGAAGCTGGTCTGGGCTATTCTTTGTCATATACCGTAGCAGTTGCTGACTAATTGTAGTGAATGGTGTTCAAAGGCATTGTATGCACACAAGCGCAAAATATCAGAATATCCGATTTCAAGTTGGTGCCTGGGTGGCCACTTTGGTATTTGGCAGTGCGTTGATGTTGGCGGCTCCAACAATCGCACAGTCTCAATCTGGCGCAACGGAACAGTTTATCTTGAAGGCGGATGGCAGTATTACGCCCGTCGCGGGCGGCACGGCAGCGCCTTTAGCGAAGCCTTCTGCTCCAGCTACCACCAATGCGGCACCCGCGCGTACGACGCAAAGCAACACGCCCCATGCGGGTCCGGCAGGCATGAGAGACTCGATCGCCGCATCGGAAAATACGGCAGCAGCCAAAGCGGTTGCCGCAGCCCGCCAAGCCGTCAATAGCAAACAATTTGGTCAGCTCGCCAGTTTCGTGCCGCAGGCTAAGGGCGATGTATTGGCCATCTACCCCGAGTATTGGTTTTTACGAACCCAACTCGGTCTCTATAGAACGCCAGGCGTGAATCAAAGTTTGGAGCAGTTTCTCGAAAAAAACAAAGGTGCCTACCTTGCGGATCGACTGCGCGGCGAATGGATATTGACCGCTGCGCGGAGCGGGGATTTTGTCACGGTAAGCGCGTTGGGGACTGTCCTTAACCCAAGCAATCAAGTGTTGTGTGCTCAGCTTGAGGCTAAGCATATGGCGGGTCAGCGCGCGACAGCGGCTGAGGCGATGAAAATATTTGTGCCGTTCGGTGCATGTTGGAAACTGTTTGACCAACTGGTCGCAGACCGTGTTTTAACGCCTGCTGAGTTGATGCCGTACCTTAATGATGCGATTGAAAACAACAAACTACCGGATGCGCGCCGGTTTGCCGCGTATGTCTTTGACGCTAAAGAACTGGCGGCGTATGACACCATGATCAAAGGGCCTGCGGCGTGGTTGGCCACGCAGACCGCGTTGGGCTCGCCTGAACGTAATGAGATCATCGCCCTGGGACTCGCTCGCTTGGCGCGGGCAGACTTGTCGGCAGCGGATGCGTTAGTTAAAAAGCAATGGAAAAACCTGCTCCCCAAGAAAAATTTGCAATGGGTCTATGGCCAGATGGCTTTGGTCGCGAGTATGAATCTCGATCCACGTGCGCATACGTGGTATCGCGACTCTGGCTCCGCTCGCTTATCCGACAACAATGAAGCTTGGCGTGTTCGCATGGCGCTACGTCAACCCAAAATTGACTGGAAGTGGGTGATGCAAAGTATCGATACGATGCGTGAGCCACAACGTAGCGATCCGACGTGGGTGTACTGGAAAGCGCGTGGTCTGGCGGCGACAGGTAAAAAAGCGGATGCCGAGAAAGCCTATGCTTCGATCGCATCGGATTACAGCTTTTATGGTCAACTCGCCGTCGAGGAGCTTGGCCGAACGATTACTGCACCCAAGCGTCCCGAGCCTGTCTCAGAGAAAGAGTTAGCGCAGGCCCGTGCTCATCCAGGCCTACAGCGCGCCGTGACTTTATTCAAAAGGGGGTGGCGCCCAGAGGCTGTGCCGGAGTGGACGTTTGCGCTTCGTGGCATGACGGATCGTCAATTGTTGGCAGCTGCTGAGTTGGCGCGGCGCGAGAGTATCTATGATCGTGTCGTGGCGACTTCTGTGCGTACTAAAAACGAGGTGGACTTTACGCAGCGTTTTGTAGCGCCTTTTGAAGGACGCGTGAGTGCTCAAGCGCGCGAGGTCAATGTCGAGCCGGCTTGGGTGTATGGGCTGATCCGTCAAGAGTCGTTGTTCATTATGGACGCGCGTTCACATGCGGGGGCTTCGGGTTTGATGCAGCTCATGCCTGCCACGGCAAAGTGGATGGCCCAGAAAATCGGGTTGACCAACTTCACACCGGGTCGCGTGAACGATTTTGATACGAATACAAAGTTGGGAACGAGTTACTTGAGCATGGTGCAGTCTGATCTGGGGGGCTCGCAGGTGTTGGCTAGCGCAGGCTATAACGCGGGTCCGGGTCGTCCGATGCTGTGGCGCTCCAAACTCGATGCACCAGTCGAAGGCGCGATTTTCGCTGAAACGATTCCATTTAACGAAACGCGCGATTACGTTAAAAAAGTGATGTCTAACGCCACCTACTATGCTGCGGTCTTTACCGGTGATCCCCAGTCGCTCAAGCAGCGCCTCGGACAAATTGAACCACGACCTTATGGTCGTTCGCCTCTGCCGTGACGATGACAGAAGATCGCGCCTTGACGGGTTTGCAGGTTTTCATCGTGGGCGGTGCTGTGCGCGATGCGTTGTTAGGTCTGCCCGCAGGTGACCGTGATTGGGTCGTAGTGGGCGCAACACCCGAAGAGATGGTCACCCGCGGTTTTATCCCGGTGGGTGGCGACTTTCCTGTTTTTTTGCATCCGCTGACGAAAGAAGAATATGCGCTCGCGCGCACGGAAAGAAAGTCGGGGCGTGGTTACAAAGGCTTTACGTTTTACACGGGTGCGGATGTCACCCTCGAAGAGGACTTAAAGCGTCGCGATCTGACGATCAATGCGATGGCGCAGTCGATGGCGGGCGAGCTCGTCGATCCCCTTAATGGTGTGGCTGATTTACAGGCAAGATTATTTCGTCATGTGGGTCCCGCCTTCGAAGAAGATCCTGTGCGGATTTTGCGACTGGCGCGTTTTGCCGCCAGGTTTACGGATTTCTCTATTGCGCCAGAAACATCGGCTCTCTGCCGACGGATGGTTGCGAGTGGAGAGGTTGATGCGCTGGTACCTGAGCGCGTCTGGCAGGAGTTGTCGCGCGGACTGATGAGCGAAAAACCTTCACGAATGCTAGAGGTCTTGGTGGCGTCGGGGGCCAATGCACGCATCATGCCTGAGTGGCATCAGAGCGCGCGGATCATGCAACGACTCGATGCAGCCGCTGGCGGTGTGAGCACCTTACCGTTGAGCGCACGTTACGCTTTGTTATGCTTAGAAACCGAAACTCGCGTCGAGTTGGCCAAGCATTTGCGGGTACCGACCGATTGTGTGGATATGGCGCGGTTATTGCCTATCGTGATAGCGGATATGAGTAAACGTATGCCGGAGGATGTCATGTCTCTGCTCGAGACCTGCGATGCGCTCAGAAAACCCGAGAGGTTTGATGTGTTGCTGAACACGGCAGGGCTTGTGATGCATGGCGCTATGGATAACGTAGACAATGCTGACAATCATGACAATGCGGCCTGGTGGCGCGGAAGACTTCAGGCGGTTTTGGCTGTAGATGCGGGTGCAGTCGCACAGGCCGTGTCAGAGCCTGCTCAAATTAAACAAGCGGTGCGTGCTGCTCGCCTAGCTGTCCTGAGCGATCGCTCTGGCTAAAGCCGCTCAGGGGAGATTCGATCCCCCGACCGAGCGCAATGACTTTAAACAACTCACCCATTTCGGCTTCGGAAATGAGCTTTTGTATTGCCGCATAGGTTTGGGCACGCTCTTTGGGGTCTGGTTGTTCAAGCTGTTGTTGTGCGTAGGTTTCAAGCAATTGAGGTAGGCCAGCATTCAATAGGAAACGCGCTTGCGAGGTATAGCCAAGGACGTCGAGGCCACTTTGTTGAGCGGCTTCGGCGATCGCTGTAAAGTCAATGTGCGCAGTGATATCTTGCAGTCCTGGTGCGAGAAAAACATCATCATGGGTGCGATGCTGGATATGACACATCAGGGTGCCGCGCTGCCTCTGGGGATGGTAATACTCGTGACGCGGAAAACCGTAATCGATGAGTAAGGCTGCGCCGCGGGTTAACCAACGACCGAGATCGCGGATCCAGGCTTCAGCTTGCAGATTGATTTCAGAGCTGTACCCCGGCAGAGCGGGCATTCGTGCCCAGACAGTTTCGGTGAGTATGGGTGAGGCGGGTCGGTCTTGAAAAGCGAATTCTTGAGTCAGGCTCATTGCGTCCGACGCCGTGACAGGGTTGGATTCAAGCGAAACGATGCCACGTTCGAGAACCTGACCTTGCTCAGACCAGACAAAGAGCTCGACCGGCATAGCATCGAGCAACTCGTTGCCGACGACGCAGCCGGCAAAGTGTGTTGGGAGTGTCTCAAGCCAGGTGACGCGTTCACCCCAGGCAGCTAGACGCTCTTGTTGACGCTGTTTGAGATCGGCTGAAACCTCGAGGATGTTGTAGTGCACGTTGAGACCCACCTCGTCGAGTGCGGTCAGTAGGTCGTGTGCGAGCGCACCACTGCCGGCACCGAACTCGAGCACAGCGAGTGTGTCGGTTTGTCGTAGAACCTCGGCGACCTGTCGCGCAATCGTATATCCGAACAAAGGTGTGAGCTGGGGTGCTGTGACAAAATCGCCACTCAGTGCTGTCGCATGGGTGTTTTGTGCGTCGGCGAGTTTAGTATTGCCCGCGGCGTAGTAGCCGAGTCCGGGTGCATACAGCACATGATGCATCCAGGCGCTAAAGGGAAGCCAGCCGCCTGCCTGCTGGATCTGCACGTGCAAAAAAGCGCGGAGGCGCTGACTGTGAGCCAGTGCGTCCGCGCTAATGGAGATCGCTGGATTAGCGGCGACCACCATCAAAGTTAAAGCCACGACGTGCGCCTGCCGCAGCGCGAGGCGCGCCAGGACGTGCTGCACCGGGTGCGCGAGCAGGACTATCACCGCGTGGGGCGAAAGTCTTGCCGCCTGGTGCGGCGGAGCGAGGCGCGAACTCACGTCCTGAGCGTGCTGCAGGTTTGCCTGCATAGGCTGGACGGTCTGAGGGTGCGCGATCGCTACGGTGCTCAAAAGGACGGCCTTCGCCGCGTGTGCTGGCGAAAGGATTGTCGCTGCGTGCACCTTGGGGACGATCGCCACGATCACCGCGAGGTGCATAAGAGGGCTTGTCACCACGGGGTGCGAACGTGCGCTCGCGATCACCAAAAGGCTTGTCACCGCGAGGTGCGTAGGCAGGTTTGTCGCCGCGTGGCGCAAAAGATCTATCACCACGAGGTGCGAAAGATTTCTCGCCACGATCCGCGTAGGGACGGTCTGCGCGCGGGGCACCGCTAGGCGCATCGCCGCGCGGTGCAAAAGTACGGGGCTCGCTGCGGCCGGCGGAGTAACGGTCGTTGCTGCTACCGAAGCGATCACCGCTGCGATCATTGCTCCAGCGATTTGGCTTTTTACCACCCGCACCGCGCGACGCGCCTTCGGGGCGAGCGCTTGGGGTGCGCTGTGGCTCTAGGCCAGCAATCACGCCTGGAGGGATGGTGTTACCGATGAAATGTTCGATGCGGCGAATTTTAT
The DNA here is from genome assembly GCA_044368775.1 of Burkholderiaceae bacterium. Lineage (GTDB taxonomy): Bacteria > Pseudomonadota > Gammaproteobacteria > Burkholderiales > Burkholderiaceae_B > Zwartia. The sequence goes on along the minus strand of JBILJA010000005.1, from coordinate 32,669 downwards.
GACGCTCGCTGTGGACAGCCAAGGTAAAGGCTGCACCATCGCGACCGGCACGACCGGTACGACCAATGCGGTGTACGTAGTCCTCGGGCTGCATCGGCAAGTCGTAGTTGATGGCGTGGCTGATGGCCTGAACGTCGATGCCGCGAGCCGCAACGTCAGTGGCAACCAAGACACGGACACGGCCGTCCTGAACTTCGGACAAGGTACGTGAGCGCTGGCGCTGATTCATGTCGCCATGCAAGGCCATGACTGAAAAACCGCTGTCGGCGAGGTGTTCGGCCAGATCGTCCGCGCCACGCTTGGTGGCGGTGAAGATAATGGCCTGGTCCATCGACACGTCGCGCAAGAGATGGTCAAGCAAGCGCAGTTTGTGACCAGCGTCATCGGCATACAGCAATGTTTGTGTGATGTTGGCGTGACGATCTGACTGCGAAGTCATTTCGATACGCTGTGGATCGCGCATCATGCGTGCGGCGAGCTTGGCAACGGTGCCGTCTAGTGTTGCGGAGAAAAGCAGGGTCTGACGCGATTCGGGGCAACGATCAACGATCGTGTTGATGTCGTCGATGAAACCCATGTCGAGCATGCGGTCAGCTTCGTCGAGTACCAAAGTGTGCACGGTCGACAAGTCGACACGACGGGCTTGCAGGTGATCCAGCAGACGGCCGGGTGTGGCCACCAACACGTCGACACGACGTGAGAGTGCTTTGAGCTGAGCGCCATAAGGCATGCCGCCGACTACGGTCGCGACACGCAAATCGTCTAGGTTGCTGCCGTACATTTCGGTGGCTTCGCTCACCTGCATGGCGAGTTCGCGTGTGGGAGTGAGCACCAGCACTTGGACGCCACGGCCTTTGTTGGAAGGCTTGTGGGCGATTTTGTTCAGTGCGGGAAGCATAAAGGCGGCGGTCTTGCCGCTGCCTGTTTGGGCGGACACCATCAAGTCGGCACCGGCCAAGGCTGCAGGAATCGCAGACATCTGGACGGGTGTCGGCGTGGTGAAGCCGGTACGTTCAATGGAAGACAACAAAGCGGGGACGAGCCCCAACGAATCGAAGGACATGACTTTCCTTTTGGCCAGATAGTGGCCATATGACGCAGCCCGGAGAATTGGTAGACCGGCGGTCGTCGGTTGAATCGAGCATCGCGCCGACCGAATCAACCGAACGTCTGGGCTGTAGATCCATCTATCTGGATCACACTAGCTGCCCACGAAAGGAAAGGAGGTCAGGAATCGATGATGTGAAGCTGAAATCTAGGTTGTTTGCCTGTTTTCAGACTTATGCATTTTTTATGCAGAGCCGAATACTAACCTATTTTTTAATTCGGGTATACCCTTTAGGTAAAAAATTATGCTTTCCAGTCAATTACTTGGCGTTTGTGTTGTTTTAACCATTCATTTGCCAAGTGGAAATGATTGCAGCCGACAAACGGAACTGGAGGTCTTCTGGCTGAGAGTGGCGAGGGATGATTGGCCATCAAAATCAGGTGATCGCCTTGATCGGCCAGGTGTGCACGCTTGGCTTGGGCATGCGCGCCCCAGAGCATGAATACTTTGGGCGAGGGATCGCGGGCAACCTCAGAGATGAGCGCGTCCGTCACCGTTTCCCATCCCGCCCGAGCATGTGAGGCGGGCTGACCATCCTCGACAGTCAGGCAGGTATTAAGGAGAAGCACGCCTTGCAGTGCCCAACGTGACAAATCGTTTTTAAGAAGGTTGGAGGCCAATACAAGTTCGGAATGATCGGTCGGATACTCGCGCTCAATTTCTTGCAAAATATTACGCAAGCTTGGTGGACGTTTAAAACCATCTGGGACAGAAAAGGCGAGACCCTGCGCTTGTCCGGCGCCATGATAGGGATCTTGACCCAAAATCACGACTTTGACAGTACTGGGTTGGAGGGTGTCGAGCGCTCGAAAGGGGTGCGAGGGATAGATGACTGCACCTTGCGCGAAGCGGGTCTGCAGCATGGTCGAGAGGCTCTCGAGCGCGTTGCGAACAGACGGAGAGGCTAGAGATGGTTGCCACGCGTTCGGGATGCGTTCGAGATGTGCCCAGAGAGAGGCTTCTTGGAGCTGATTACTCGGAGGTGACATGCCCAGGACAACGCGCTCAGGCAAACAAACGCGCGAGCTCTGCGCCTGGATTGGGTGCGCGCATAAAGGCCTCGCCAACCAGGAACGCATTGACGTCATTGTCACGCATCAACTGGACATCGGTGGGGGCCAAAATGCCGCTTTCGGTAATGACAAGCTTGCCGATGGGTATGCGTTGTAACAAATCTAGCGTGTTTTGCAGCGAGGTTTCGAAGGTACGCAGATTGCGATTATTAATGCCAAGCAGTGAAGTGTTCATGTCGAGTGCGATGTCGAGTTCGTCGGCATCATGCACCTCGACTAACACGTCCATACCAAGTTCGAAGGCGCACTCCTCAAACTCAAAGAGCTGCGTAGAACTCAAGGCGGAAACAATCAGCAAGATACAGTCCGCACCCATAGCGCGGGCAGCGATGATTTGATACGGATCGACGATGAAGTCTTTGCGTAATACGGGGAGTTTGCAGGCCTCGCGCGCTTGACGCAGATAGTCGTCGTCACCTTGAAAAAATTGTTTGTCCGTCAAGACGGATAAACACGCTGCACCATGCTCGGCGTAAGACACGGCGATTTCAGCGGGGATAAAAATCTCGCGCAGCACGCCTTTTGAAGGCGAGGCTTTTTTAATCTCTGCAATGACGCCGGGCTTGCCTGCAGCGACCTTGGTTTCGAGTGCTTTACCAAAACCGCGGACATCTTTGCGCGCTTTGGCTTCTTTGAGGAGCTCGGCTTCGCTGCGCACTTGGCGCTCAGCGGCGACTTCTTGGGCTTTGACGGCAAGGATTTTATTGAGAATATCGCTCATGCTGCATATTTCCGTGTGTGTGCACAAAAGGCTTCGAGTTTGTCGCGTGCGGCACCGCTCGCAATCGCGTCAAAGGCCATCTTAATCCCGTCTTGGATTGTGGCGGCATGGTTCCCTACATAAATAGCCAGTCCTGCATTAAAAGCCACAATATCGCGGGCCGTGCCAGGTGTATTGCCCAGTGCTTGGAGCACGTAGTCACGAGATTCTTCTTTGCTCGAAACTCTAATGCTGCGATTGGAGGCCATGGTTAAACCAAAGTCCTCGGGATGAATTTCGTATTCGTGGATGACGCCGTCTTTGAGTTCGCCGACGAGTGTGCCGGCGCCCAGCGAGGCTTCATCCATGCCGTCTTTGCCGTGCACAATCATGACATGACGTGAGCCGAGCGACTGCAGCACGCGGACTTGTATGCCGACGAGATCCGCGTGAAAAACGCCCATCAACTGGTTGGCCGCGCCCGCGGGATTGGTCAAAGGACCCAGGAGGTTAAAAATCGTGCGTACGCCGAGCTCTTTACGCACCGGTGCGATATTTTTCATCGCGCCGTGGTGCGCGGGGGCGAACATAAAGCCAATGCCAGTTTCCTCAATGCATGCGGAGACTTGTTCAGGCGTCAGGGAAAGGTTAGCGCCGAGTGCTTCGAGCACATCTGCACTGCCTGAAGAAGAGGACGCGCTGCGTCCACCGTGTTTGGCGATCGGCACACCGGCCGCCGCAGCGACAAACATCGCGGTCGTGGAGATATTAAAGGTGTTGCTGCCATCACCGCCCGTGCCACACATATCGACCATGTCTTGTGGATTGGCGACGTGCACAGGGGTAGCGAACTCGCGCATGACTTGAGCGGCAGCGGTGATTTCACCGATGGTTTCTTTTTTGACGCGCAAGCCCATCAGCAAAGCCGCAGCAATGGTGGGCGACATCTCGCCCCGCATCAACATACGCATGAGATGGAGCATTTCATCATGAAAGATTTCACGATGTTCGATACAGCGGTGAAGTGCTTCGCTTGGCGTAATCATGGGGCGCAGTCCTATTTGGTCGAAGCCGGTGTGGTGGCTGGCAGTTCGAGAAAGTTACGCAGCATGGCGTGACCGTGTTCACTCAAAATCGATTCGGGGTGAAACTGTACGCCATAGATGGGCAGTGTTTTGTGGCGCACGCCCATGATTTCACCATCCGCGGTTTGGGCGGTGATTTCCAGGCAGTCCGGAATCGTGGCGCGCTCGATGGCCAGTGAGTGATAGCGGATCACGGTAAAGGGTGAGGGCAGGTTTTTAAACACGTCCGAGTTGGTATGCGTGATCGCCGAAGTTTTGCCGTGCATGATTTGCTGGGCACGGACAATCTTGCCACCAAAGGCGGCGCCGATGGCCTGATGACCCAAGCACACGCCCAGAATCGGCACTTTGCCGGCGTAGCGCTTGATGACGTCGACGGAGACGCCGGCCTCGGCGGGTGAGCAGGGACCCGGTGAAATGCAGATGTGATCTGGTTTGAGTGCGTCGATTTCTTCGAGCGTGATCTGATCGTTGCGAAAGACGCGCACGTCTTCACCGAGCTCGCCAAAGTACTGCACTAGGTTGTAGGTAAACGAGTCGTAATTGTCGATCATCAATAACATGTCATCAGTCCTGTTTTTGGCGAGTTAGAACGGATCATCGAGACCGTTTTGTACTTGTTCTGCGGCACGTAAAACGGCACGTGCTTTGGCTTCGGTCTCGAGCCATTCCATTTCGGGATCCGAGTCTGCAACGATGCCGGCGGCGGCCTGTACGTAGAGCATGCCGTCCTTGATGATGCCGGTGCGAATCGCGATAGCAACATCCATTTCTCCACCATAGCTCAAGTAGCCGGCAGCACCTCCGTAAATGCCTCGACGCACCGGCTCGAGCTCATCGATCATTTGCATGGCGCGAACTTTGGGTGCGCCGGTCAATGTGCCTGCGGGGAAGGAGGCGCGTAGCACATCCATGTTGCTCATGCCCGCCTCGAGCGTGCCCGTTACGTTGGACACCAAGTGCATGACGTGCGAATAGCGCTCGATCACCATCGTGTCGGTGACTTTGACGGAGCCAATTTTGGCCACGCGGCCGACGTCATTGCGCGCGAGGTCGATCAGCATGACGTGTTCGGCGCGCTCTTTGGGATCGGCCAGTAATTCCTCGGCCAAGGCGGCGTCTTCTTCTGGTGTCGCGCCTCGCTTGCGCGTGCCCGCTAACGGCCGAATCGTAATTTCTGTTTCCGTCTGCGTGCCTGCGGGAGCGTCTTCGGCAACCGGCAAGGCTTCTTGGCGAACTAGAATTTCGGGTGAGGCTCCGACGACTTGGAAATCACCAAAGTTCCAGAAGTACATATACGGGGAGGGATTGAGCGAGCGCAGCGCGCGGTAAAGCGAAAGCGGCGAGTCACTGAACGGCTTGGTGATGACCTGTCCGACTTGGACTTGCATTAGATCGCCCGCGGCGATGTATTCCTTGGCGCGTCGCACAGCGGCGAGGTAGTCCACTTTGGCAAAGCTGCGCTCTTCTTTGGTCACGACACTTGAGTGACTATAAGGAATGTCAACGGGTTTGCGCAGTTTGATCCGCAGTTCTTTGAGGCGCTTTTGCGCACGGCTAAAGGCTTCGGGTTCAGTGGGGTCGGCATACACCATCAGGTAAATCCGACCAGCCAGGTTGTCCACAATGACGAGTTCGTCGGTCTGCAGTAACAGGATATCTGGGGGGCCTTCGCCCATACCGGCTGGGTAGGGTTTGAGGGCGGGACCGAGCTTGGGCTCGATATTGCGCACGGTGTCGTAGCCAAAATAGCCCGCCAAGCCACCGGCAAAGCGCGGCATGCCAGGGCGCAACGCGACCTTAAAGCGGCTCTGATAATCGGAGATAAAGCTTAGAGGGTCGCCTTCGTGCGTCTCGACGATCTTGTCGTCGCGCAGCACGACTGTTTTGTTGCCACGTGCCTGGATCACATTGCGCGCAGGCAGGCCGATAAAAGAATAACGACCAAAGCGCTCGCCGCCCACCACTGACTCGAGCAGGCAGGAGTTTTTGCCTCCCTGCGGTCCGGTGTGCGCCAGTTTGAGGTAAATCCCCAAAGGAGTATCCAGATCGGCATAGGTTTCGGCGATCAATGGAATACGGTTGTAGCCTTGAGCCGCGAGGGCTTTAAATTCGATTTCAGTCATCTGTTCGGGCGGTTCTCGCAGTTAGCAGACCGGGTTTACTAAAAAAAAAGCCCGGCCATGGTTGGACGGGCTTGGTTTGTATTGTTGGCTTTGAGGTTTATAGCCTCGCGGCCGGAGTCAGACGAACCATCACCCGGAACACAAACGCCACCAGCGCCACGAGGCGCAGGGAAGGGTTTGGGTGTGAGCGGGTGTGTTCATCTAAAAATCTATACTCTCAAAAGCGTCTAAATCCGTAGGGGGCGCTATGTTGATACTAGCGGGCTGCAACCCATAGGGCTGCCGCATCAATGGAGTCTACTATAGCATCGACATCCAGAGTATGCACGCTCTGTCCTTCGTTGTAGCCGTAGGGGACTGCCAGAACCGAGCAGCCCGCTGCGCGCGCTGAGAGCGCATCGTTGATCGAGTCGCCGACCGCGCAGGTTCGCCTGGGCTGGGAGCCTAGGAGGGCGCAGGCGTGGAGCATTGGGGCGGGGTTTGGCTTGCGCTCGGGTAGTGTGTCACCGCAAACAACGCCTTGCATAAAGCGCAGCAGACCGGTGCGCTCCAGCAGGGGCATGGTGAATTCAGTGTTTTTGTTCGTCACGATGGCCATTTTCAGACCCATGCTCTGTATGCGCTCAAGCCCAGGGATCACACCATCGAAAATGATGGCGTTGTCGCCGTTAATCTTGTGGTACTCGGCGTAATAAATGTCGCGACCACGTAAAAACAGGGCCTCTGATGCAGGTTTACCACCTTGGGCGGTTGCCAGGATACGGCGCATCAGGTTGTCAGAACCTTTGCCAATATAGGTCGAAATCTCCGCCTGAGGCATGGTGGCGAAATCCAACTGTGTCAGCATGGCATTGACCGCGATCGCTAGGTCGGGGATCGTATCCATCAGCGTGCCGTCCAGATCCAGCAGGACGGCATCGTAAGACTTGGAGGAGAGCTTGGCAGAAGGGGCTGCTGTCGTCGGTGTTGTCATGGTTTAGTTTGATGCTTGTTGATCTGCAAGCGCGATTTGCTTGCGCATTTCTTGGATCACTCGGGTGTAGTCGGGCTGACCAAAAATAGCGGAGCCTGCGACAAAGGTGTCAGCGCCTGCGGCACGGATCGCACCGATATTGTCTGTTTTGACACCACCATCGACTTCGAGTGCGATGGGTTGTCCGCCAGCGCGGGTGTGCGCATCAATCAAGGCGCGCGCCTGACGCAGCTTGGCTAAGGTGCCAGGGATGAAGCTTTGGCCACCAAAGCCGGGGTTGACCGACATGAGCAAAATAATGTCGACCTTGTGCATCACGTGTGCGAGCCAGTCGAGAGGTGTGCCGGGGTTAAAGACGAGGCCTGCCTGACAGCCTTGGTCACGGATCAGGGAAAGGCTGCGATCGACATGACGGGAGGCTTCGGGGTGAAAAGTGATGACATTGGCGCCCGCTTTGGCAAACATCGGGATCAGGCTATCGACGGGCTCGACCATCAGATGGACATCGATGGGGACTTGAACATGTGGGCGAATAGCCTCACAAACCATAGGGCCGATGGTCAGATTGGGAACGTAATGGTTGTCCATGACGTCAAAATGTATCCAGTCCGCGCCTGCTGCCACAACATTTTTAACTTCTTCTCCCAGTCGGGCGAAGTCCGCAGATAAAATACTCGGAGCGAGGCGAGCTGTCGGTAAGTTGTGAGTTTCTGGCATGATATGCGAGCCCGTTTCTAGTTAGCCCTCATTATTACAGTTTTCTTTGGATGTGCTTGTGAAACCTTTTGAGCTCTCAGTCGTGGTTGAGCCGCATTTTGTGCCGGAGCAGTCTGATCCGGGCAAACAGCAGTTTGTTTTTGCCTATAAGGTCCGGATTACCAATACGGGTGAGCGCCCAGCCCAAGTGATCAGTCGCCACTGGATTATTTCGGACGGTGAACGGGGTGAGCACGAGGTTCGTGGCCTGGGCGTGGTCGGTCAGCAGCCTCTGCTCGGGCCTGGCGAGACCTTTGAGTACACCAGCGGCTGTCCGCTCAAGACACCTGTGGGCACGATGCGCGGCAGTTACCATTGTGTCGGTGAAAATGGGGTCCCCTTCGAGGTGGATGTCCCTGAGTTTGTTTTGGCAATGCCCCGTACGCTCCACTAACCTGATTTCATGACAGACCGAGATACGAACACGATGCAAAAAAGAACGCTTCGCCTGAGTTTGGCCACAATCGTGGTGCTGATCGCGGGTTGCTCGACCGTGTCGATACCCCCTGAGTCTGCGTCGCCCGGCGTCGCCGGCACTGCCGCGCCTGATGCCCCGTTGACGGTGCCCGCCATCAGTGCGTTACCCGATAGCGCCGCCCGCACTCTGCAGGGCAAGTTTGTGGAGGCGGCATGGTCTGATTTACCGGGATGGAATCAGGATGATTTACGCAATGTTTGGACGACTTTTGTACGTAATTGTCGTGGTCTGATGCGACCAACGTCGACTAATTTGGCAGGCCCCACGCGCGCGACACCGCGAGCTTGGCAACCCGTCTGTGCCGCCGCGTTGGATCCAAAGCGCGCCCCGGCGGCCAATGACACACAGGCCGTGCGCCGCTTTATTCAAACATGGCTCTCGCCTTGGCGTTTACAAACGCCGGATGGCAAGACGGCCTCCAATATCGTGACGGGCTATTACGAGCCTTTGGTCAAGGGTGCACGCACCAAGAGCGGCGCGAACCAGTGGCCGCTCTATACGGTACCCGCCGATTTGCTGACGATTGACTTGGGTCGCGTGTATCCGGAGCTCGCGGGTAAACGTGTGCGCGGCAAGCTTGAAGGAAAGCGCGTCGTGCCCTATGACAGCCGAGCTGCGATTGAATCTTCGGGTCGTCGTCCACCGGCCATCGTTTATGTCGATGACCCGGTCGACAATTTCTTTTTACAAGTTCAGGGCTCGGGACGCGTCCAATTACCCGACGGGAAAACGATTCGCTTGGCGTATGCAGACCATAACGGACACCCGTATGTGTCCATTGGAAAATGGCTAGCCGACAAGGGTGAAATTCCTCTCGCGCAGACGTCGATGCAAAATATCCGCGCCTGGGCCAAGCGCAATCCCAATCGCACCCAGGAAATGCTCAATGCCAATCCAGCACTGGTGTTTTTTCAGGAAGAGCCTGTGACCGATCCCGAAATCGGACCTAAGGGTGCGTATGGTATCCCCCTGATGGCACAGCGATCGATTGCGCTCGATACTAATTTTGTGCCTTTGGGTACACCAGTATTTTTATCCACCACAATGCCGTCTTCGAAAGAGTCGCTCAATCGACTGGTGTTTGCTCAGGACACAGGTACGGCGATTAAAGGACCCGCACGAGCTGACTTTTACTGGGGTTTTGGTGAGGCGGCAGGCAATATGGCGGGTCGTATGAAGCAGCAAGGACAAATGTGGGCGTTGTGGCCTAAACAAGCAGGTCAACCTTCGGCGCGCTAGGCGCACCGAGATCCTCAGCCCAATGATAAAAAGCCCCTTATGAACTCGCCTATTGTTGTTTGCGGCACGGGTATTGTCGGTCTTGCGGCCGCATTGGGTTTCGCTCGCCGAGGCGAGCGCGTGACACTATTGGGCCCGAAACGCAGTATCGATCCTGCGCTGGCGGAGGTATTTGACGCGCGGGTCTATGCGATTTCGCCTGCAAGCCAGCGCTATCTCGCGGCGCTGGGTGTTTGGGACTTGTTGGAGGTACGGCGCATAACACCGATGGAGGCCATGGAGATCCATGGCGACGCCGATGGTTTGCTGCATTTAAATGCCTGGCAAACTGCGCAGACCGAACTGGCCTGGATTGTGGAGTCGCGTGAAATAGAGCGCGTGTTGAGACAAGCCGTGCAGATGTTTGGCGTGCCCTGGATCAATGAGAAATTTGCAAGCTATGCTCCCGGGCAAATCACGACGGATCAAGGATTGATTGTGCGGGCGGACTTATTTGTGGCAGCCGATGGTGCGCAGTCTGCACTGCGCGCGGCAGCCGGCGTGCCCGTCACGGTCCAGCCCTATGGTGCAACAGGTTTGGTGGCGCATTTCACGACGCGCCTTCCACACCAAGGGACGGCAATGCAATGGTTTACTCCGGAGGGCATACTGGCATTATTGCCGATGCCGACCACCTCGGACGGGCCTCAGGTGTCGATGGTGTGGTCGGCGAAAGAGGCGTTAGCCAACGAGGTGTTATCCATGTCCGCGGTTGAGCAGGCGCATTATTTGAACGCCACAATCACTGAAATGACTGGATCTCGCCTGGGGCCGCTCACCATGCGCAGTCCGCTGCACGGGTTTGCCTTGAGTTTGAATCAATCACCGATGATTGCCGATGGACTGGTGCTTGCGGGCGATGCGGCGCATCGACTCCATCCTCTGGCCGGGCAAGGCTTAAATCTTGGGCTTGGGGATGTCGAAGCGCTTGTGGATACCATCGCCAAGCGAGAGTCTTTTCGCAGTCCGGGTGATGCGATGTTGCTTAGACGATATCGCCGTGCTCGGGCGGAGCCCGTGTTGGCGATGCGTTTAGTGACGGATGGTTTGTTTAGGTTGTTTAATGCGCAACAAGCGCCCGTGGCTTGGTTGCGTAATGTGGGGATGAATGTGGTTGAAAAACTGCCGTTTATCAAACGCCATTTAATTGCAGGTGCCTCTCGCTAGGAGTTGTGATGGTTTTTAAGCATGTATTGCTGGGTTTGACTTTGATCTGTGCGTCTTTTTTTGGCACAGTGAGTGTTGCTCAAGGTGCGCCGAGCGCGCCAAGTCCGACCAGTGCGACCGCCGAAGCCAAGTTGCAAGCGGTCAAAAAGTTGTTTTCGCAACGTTTCGATAATCCGCCCATCACGGCGGTTCGCCTGACACCCTATGGTTTATATGAGATCCAGCTGGGCCCCGAGTTGGTTTATACCGATGAGAACGTCACGTTTGTTTTCGACGGGACGTTGATCGATGCAAAAACGCGTCAGGATTACACGCGTGAGCGGATGGACGCCATTGCGCGCGTGCCTTTCGACCAGTTGCCCGTCGAACTGGCGATGAAGCAGGTCAAAGGCGATGGGTCGCGCAAGCTTGCCATTTTCGAGGATCCCAACTGTGGCTATTGCAAAGTGTTGCGTAAAGCGTTGGGCGACATCGATAACCTGACGGTTTATACCTTCCCCTTCCCGATTTTGTCGCCTGACTCGACGCAAAAGGTTCGTAACGTCTGGTGTGCAAGCGATCGCGCCGCGACGTGGGATGCTTGGATGCTTAAGGGCAAGGTGCCACCTAAGCTAGACTGCGAGGTCCCGATCGATCAAATGGTTGCGCTAGGCAAAAAACTCATGGTGCGCGGCACGCCTGCTATTTTCTTTGAAGATGGTAGTCGCGTAGGGGGCGCAATACCGAAAGACGAAATCGAAAAGCGTTTGAAAGCATCGACAACAATAAAGTAAATTGATTCAGTAGAAAAATACAGGAGACCGCTATGCGTATTGCCGTACTTGACGATTATTTAAAAGTTGCAGAGGGTTTGGCCGACTGGGGCTCACTCAAGGCCGAAGTCACTTTCTTTAATGCTTTTATCCAGCCCGAAAAGCTTGCCGCCACACTCGCACCTTTTGATGTTGTCGTTGCGATGCGTGAGCGTTCGGCTTTTCCCGCTTCGGTGATCGAGGCTTTGCCCAATCTGAAATTGTTAGTGACGACGGGGTTGCGTAACAACTCGATCGATCTGGATGCCTGTCGTAAAAAAGGCGTTGTGGTGTCGGGTTCGCCCGGAGACCCGATGAGTACGGGCGCAACGGCCGAGTTGTCTTGGGCGTTGCTGTTGGCCTTATTTAAAAAGATTCCGCACGAAGATGCCAATATGAGAAAAGGTCTGTGGCAGACTTCGATGCCGCCGACGATCAAGGGCAAGCGACTCGGGCTCTTGGGCGTAGGGAATTTGGGTCAGCAAGTGGCGCGCGTCGGCTTAGCTTTTGGCATGGACGTGGTGGCCTGGAGCCCTAACTTAACTCCTGAGCGTGCCGCCGAAGCGGGTGTCAAGCTGGTCAGCAAAGATGAACTTTTTAAAACGTCAGACGCAATTAGTGTGCACATCGTGTTGAGCGATCGCACCCGCGGGATTGTGGATGCTGCGAGCCTTCAGTCGATGAAGCCCACGGCCTATTTGGTCAATACCTCGCGTGCAGGCCTGGTGGATTTGGATGCGCTCAAAAAAGCGCTTGAGCAAGGCAAAATTGGTGGCGCAGGCCTGGATGTGTATGAGTCAGAACCTGTGTTGGCAAACGATCCTTGGCGCCAAGTCCCACGGACGGTGCTAACACCCCATCTGGGTTATGCGACGCCTGAAAACTTTGCGGTGTTCTACAAGAACGTGGTGGCCAATATCGCCGCCTTTGCTGCAGGCACACCCACAAGAGTGCTGACCTAATGCAGCCCGTACTGCCGGTTCACATTGTTGCGCGCATCCTGCTGGTTTTATTACTGGCGGCGGGCGTCTATTTTTTTAGTGGCTTTGTGGTGCCGGTCCTGGCAGCCCTGATCATAGGGTTTGCCAGTTGGCCGATCTACTCGCGGTGGGTCAATGTTTGCGGGGGGCGAACGACACTCGCCGCAAGTGGGGCGCTCATTTTTATTACGTTGGTCTTGATCGCGCCGATTTCTGCCGCGTTGTATTACGCCTTTACCGAAGTGAGTCATTTGCTGGCGTGGTTGATTGCCGCCAACAAGGATGGTGTAGGCGCACCGATGTGGATCACAGCCTTGCCGCTGGTGGGCGAGCGCTTGGGTGGTTATTGGGATGAGTACCTTGGACAGCCCCACGCGTTGGGCAGCATGGTCGAAATAGTGAGTGGCCAGCATATCGGTAATATTTATCGCCTTATCTTATCTGCGACAGGGGATGTCTTTCATATTTTGCTGACGCTATTGTTTATGCTGATCACGCTCTTATTTGTATATAAGGACGGACATCGGATGGTGGCTCAGCTCGATGTGTTGGGTGAGCGCATCTTGCCCACGCGCTGGCAGCGCTTGTCACGCGTGATTCCCGCGACCACAAGTTCGACCGTGACGGGAATGGGCTTGATTGCGATCGGCGAAGGCGTGGTGCTTGGGTTGGCCTATTGGGTGGCGGGGGTGCCTTCGCCTGTGCTGCTAGGCGTGATCACCGCGGTGATGGCGATGATCCCCGGTGGTGCACCGCTATCGTTTACCTTGGTGTCTTTATATCTCGTGGGTTCTGGAGAGGCTTTGACAGGACTCGCATTGTTTGCCTGGGGTTCGATAGAATTGTTTATCGTGGATAAGACCTTGCGCCCTCGCTTGGTGGGAGGGCCTGTCAAACTCCCATTTCTACCCACATTCTTTGGTTTGGTGGGCGGCGTGACGACGATGGGCTTTGTGGGTCTTTTTATTGGACCCGTCTTGATGGCATTGATTGTTGCGTTGTGGCGAGAGTGGGTCTTAGAGGTCCAAGAAAGTGACCAACCACCACCTAGTTGAACGCTATATTGGGTTCGGGCAGCAAGCCGGTTCCCTCAAACATGGCAATAAGGTCGCTTAAGGATTTGGCTTGCATTTTGCTCAGGACTCGAGCGCGATGCAGCTTGATTGTCGCAGCGGCTGAACCGCTGATTTCAGCGATTTCTTTGTTGGACCGCCCAGATATGATCTCCGCGCACACTTCTTTTTCACGTGGTGTAAGCAGATTGTAGCGTTGTTGGATATTGAGCGAGCGCATTAGCAGGGCATGCTGTTCGGCATCTTTGGCTAAGCCGTTATCGACGGAGCGCAGCAAGGACTCCATCGAAAAAGGCTTGAGCAGAAAGTCGGCTGCACCTTGTTTCATCGCCCGCACGATTTGGGCGGGTAGGCTTTCGCCACTGATGAAAATGATGGGTGTGTGCCATTTGTTGGCAATGAGCTCTGTTTGAACTTCGACGCCAGACTTGCCGGGCATTCGCATGTCAAGCAAGACGACCGCAGGCGACACCGGCACCGCGCTTTTCAGAAAGTCATCGGGTGCTTCGTAGACGCTCACGGAATAGCCTAATCTTTCTAGGGTGCCGGTGAGGGCCCGTCGAATGGAGGCATCGTCGTCGATTAAATAAATATGACCTGAGACTGAGGTATCGCCAGAAGTATTCACGTTGCACCGAATAATTATTGTGATGATGACCTTAAGCGGAGCGATGGGGCCACACGATTGATGTGCGAAGCCAATGATCCATGCGTTGATTCACTGCAACCGAACAGTACAAAAATTTTCAATGCGTGGATATACGCCATTAGTATTACTTTCAGAGCTTTTGTATCGCTGAGCGGCCCGCCTCAACACTGAATCTGCTTAGGGTGAACACCTCCGAATCGGGGTCTCTGATGTTTTTAACGGTACGCAAACTTGTGGTCAAGGAGTGTTGCTGAACATCCACAACACCATAGCCTCGATATTGGGCATTGGCAAAGACAAAGTTAGGGCTGTGCTGCAAAATCTTCTGAATCTCGGCTTCTGTGGCGCGATTACGAGAGGTAATGCTCGTGCCACAAAACTCTACGGCAACAGCTTGACTATCAGGGCGCGCATAATCCGAAAGAATGTGGCCTACCCAGTTTTGGTGGACGTCGCCACCTAAAACCACGGGATTTTTTAAACCTGTCGTGTGCATGGCGTCGATTAGCCGTTGACGCGCGGCTGGATAGCCCTCCCAGCCATCGTTCCAAACCCTAGAGATGCCTGCGCCCATGTTGCGGGATCCAACCAAACTTTGCTGACCGATGAGGTTCCATTGGGTTTGACTCCGTTCGAATTGACGCTTAAGCCAACCCTCTTGCTGCTCGCCCAAAAGCGTTCGGTACTCTTGTCCAAGTAGCTCGCAATGCTGGGGATTAATCCTGGCTCCACCTGGGCGATCGCCAGGCGTACATGCTTGACGGTGCCGATATTGGCGATTGTCGAGGTTGTACAGGGTGGCGAGTTGACCAAATTTGGTACTGCCAAAAACCTGCACCTGATCGCTTTGTCGGTTGAGGAGTTGCGCGAAGTCCGCGTACCGTACTGGCATGTTTTCATAAAAAGCTTGATAGGCATCCCGTCTGCGCGAGGCAAAATCCTGAACGGGCGCGCCCGAGAAGCCCGAGTGCAACTCGGCGTAATCATTCTGGACTTCGTGATCATCCCAGGTCACTATCCATGGACACTGAGCATGCATGGCTTGTAGGTGAGGGTCGGACTTGTGGAGCGCGTAGCGATCGCGATATTCGTCTAGAGTCAAGACCCAACCCCCTGTGGTAGGTCTGACATCGCGAGACGCGGAAGGTGGATACTCGTAAATGTAGTCACCTAAAAACATCACCACGTCGAGATTTTGCTCTCGCATATCCCGATAGGCTGAGTAAAAACCATCTCCCCAGCGTTGACAGGAGGCGTAGGCGAGTCGTAAACGAGCTGCGGGGCTATGAGGCGCTGGAAAGGTACGCGTTTTACCGATAGGACTGCTGGCCTGATCTGATAAAAACCGATAAAAGTATTCGCGCGCTGGCGAGAGACCCTTGACCTCGACGTGCAGGGAATGTCCAAGTTCGGGTCTCGCCTTGAGTTGGCCGGATTGAGCGATATGGGTAAATTGCGGGTCGAGGGCGAGTTGCCAAGTCACATCGACTGGGGTGTGGTTGCGACCCGCTTGCTCGAGTGCAGCGCGCTCAAGTCGTGTCCAGAGAACCATGGAGTCGCTCGTTGGCGAACCACTCGCTACGCCAAGGGAAAAAGGGTATGTGGACCACTTTACTCCCCCCCAACTTGTCTTGGGTAAGCCAATCAAGGCCGCTGAAGCGGCCGCCAAGCTTAGGAGTTGGCGGCGTTTCATATTGCAGGCATTAGTGGTTCGATCGGAGCAACTTCTCGGTATAAGCAATCGCGAGGGCGGACACCACAAAAGCTAAATGAATGATTGTTTGCCACAACATCGTTGAGTCATCCATGCTGGGCGCATTGATAAAGGTTTTCAGCAGATGGATTGACGAAATACCTATGATGGCTGTTGCGAGCTTAACCTTGAGCACGCCAGCGTTGACGTGAGAAAGCCATTCGGGCTGGTCAGGATGATTTTTGAGATCGAGCCTCGAGACAAAGGTTTCCCAGCCTCCAACGATGACCATGATCAAGAGGTTTGAAATCATCACAACGTCGATTAAACCCAACACAATCAGCATGAGTTCGGTTTCGGTGACTGATTTTTCAACAGCCATCATGCCGATCAGGTGAATCAGCTCTTTCCAGAACTGCCAAACATAAATGCCTTGAGCAACGATCAAGCCCACATAAAGAGGGGCTTGGAGCCAGCGGCTCATGAAAATCCAGCGTGGCAGCGCACGCATTTGGTTAATTCGGGGAGTGGTCATTGTTTATAAAAATGAAAGAATCGACGGCATGAATTAAATCACAGTTCAAAGAGGCTAAAGACCTTTTTCAGGTCGGATAAGTACCTGGCAGCAGGATGCTTTTATCCACGGTTTCAACATCCGTATGTCCACAAAAAGCCATCGTCAGATCCAGCTCCTTGTGAATCATCTCAAGGACCTTGGTGACGCCCGGGCCACCCATAGCGCCCAATCCGTACAAAAAGGCACGGCCGATGTAACACCCTTGCGCGCCAAGCGCTCGGGCCTTGAGTACATCTTGACCACTGCGGATGCCGCCATCCATGTGGACTTCGATGTGTTTACCGACCGCATCGACGATCGCGGGCAGACACTGGATACTGGACTCTGCACCGTCGAGCTGTCGTCCGCCGTGGTTGCTCACGATCAGAGCATCGGCGCCGCTATTGAGTGCGAGGCGCGCGTCTTCGGGATCTTGGATACCCTTGAGGATCAGTTTGCCGCCCCATAGTTTTTTGATCCATTCAACATCGTTCCAGTTCAACGCAGGATCGAACTGCGAGGCAGTCCATTCACTCAACTTGCTCATGTCGGAGACGCCTTTAACGTGTCCGACGATGTTGCCAAACTGGCGGCGGGGTGTGCCAAGCATGCCGAGCGCCCAACGGGGCTTGGTTGCAATATCGAGCATGTTGGCGAGCGTTAATTTCGGGGGCGCACTTAAACCGTTTTTCAAATCTTTGTGACGCTGCCCGAGAATTTGCAGATCAAGTGTCAGCACAAGCGCTGAACAGTTGGCGCGTTTGGCGCGCTCGATCAGACGTTCGATAAAATCGCGGTCCTTCATCACATACAACTGAAACCAGAAGGGGTGATGATCGGTGCCCTCGGCGACATCTTCGATCGAACAAATACTCATGGTCGAGAGCGTGAACGGGACACCAAAATTTTTTGCGGCACGTGCAGCCAAAATTTCGCCATCGGCATGTTGCATCCCTGTCAGACCAGTGGGCGCGATGGCAACAGGCATGGCCACATTTTGACCAATCATGGTTGTCGCAGTCGAGCGATGCTCCATGTTGACCAAGATGCGTTGACGCAGCTTGATTTTTTGAAAATCGCTTTCATTGGCACGATACGTGCTTTCAGTCCAGGAGCCAGAGTCCGCGTAATCGTAAAACATACGCGGGACACGTTTTTTAGCTAAGATGCGGAGGTCTTCGACATTTGTAATCACTGCCATGGTGCATGGTCTCCGGACATAAGTACATGAATGAACCAAAGTGGTGCATGCGCATTGTGACCTTGCGCAGGTGCAAGTTTAACGGGCGCGGATTATTTATGCAGGTAATTTTTGAGGAGTGATCAATGAAAATAAAAAAATTAGCTGTTTTGGGTGGTTTGTGTGGGGTCAGTTATCAGGCGGTAGCTCACCCAGGGCATAGCGAAAGCCTATGGGATGAGGTTGTGCATACATTGACGGCGGTGGATCATCTTCCGTTCATGCTTGTCGTGGGCGTCGTGCTGGTGACTGGCGTGCTGCTTTGGAAGCGTCGTCGCTAAGTACTTGTCTGTTCTAAGCGCTTCGCTTGAGCCACCGAGGCCACGAAGTCTGGTTGATAATCAGTACGCCCAGCATAGTGATGAAAATACCCACGAGTACGGTCGGTGTGAGGGGCTCATCAAAAAGTATCCAAGCCATGATTGCTGTACTGGGCGGGACAAGATACATCATGCTGCTGACTTTGGTGGCATCGCCGCGACGTAACAAAATAAACCATAAACTCATCGCACCAATGGAGATCGCGAGAACGCCCCACAGCATCGCGCCAATCATGGGCGCGGTCCATTGAATCTCCCGTGTTTCAAAAAGTAACATCATGATCACGCAGAGCAAGGTACTAATCGAAAACTGGATGACCGAGCCTGTGCGGAGATCAAAGCTTGGGCAGAACCGTTTTTGATAAAGCGTGCCCGAGGTGATGGCGAACATTCCAGCAAAGGCAAGCAGGATGCTCGTCAGGGAGAGTCCTTCGAGGCGGATATTGGTGATGAGGACAAGCGCGACACCGGTTAAACCCAAGATGAGGCCAAGCCATTGACGAGGCGTGACGCGCTCGGAAACGAAGGAAGCAAGCAGTCCTGTCAGGATGGGTTGCAAGCCAATAATGAGCGCAGCCAGACCTGCGGGCATGCCGAGTTTGACGGCCGCCCATACGCCACCCAAATAACCAAACTGAAACAACGCACCTGCGATGGCGATATGCCAGATCTGGCGTCCGCGCGGCCAGGGCGCTTTGAGCCAGAGCACTATTGGGATCATGCACAGCACGACCGCGCCGAAACGAATCGCCAGAAAAGTCATCGGCTCTGAATAGGGCATGCCATAGCGGGCAATGATGAAGCCAGTGCTCCAGATCAGGATAAAAGCCGGGGTAAACCAAAAGGTGCTTTGCATGGATAAGAGTGTACGTCCAGATGCTGGCCTACAAAGGGGGTTTGAGTCATGTTACGCTGCATGCACATCGTAAATGCACCGTATGAACAACACTCCGGCCCCTGCTGATCTGATTGACTCGCGCTACGCCTTTTGGCGTCTGGTGATTGCCTTGTTGGCGATGCTGATGGGTAGCAGTTGTATGTTCGCCGTAGCGGTTGTTTTGCCCGAAGTGCAGGCCGAGTTCGGTGTTTCGCGTTCCGATGCCACATTGCCTTATACCTTGATGATGATTGGGTTCGGGATTGGCGGTGTCTACATGGGCAAGCTCGCTGATCGTTTCGGTGTCACGATTTCCTTGTTAATTGGTTCGGCCGGGATTGTGATTGGTTTCATCTGGGCGGGCTTGAGTACCAGCATCATGGGCTTTGCCATGGCGCATGGTCTATTTCTGGGTTTGCTTGGGACTTCGTCGACGTTTGCGCCCTTGGTGGCCGACACCTCTTTGTGGTGGAACAAGCGGCGCGGCATCGCCGTGGCGGTATGCGCCAGTGGCAACTATCTCGCAGGGGCGGTGTGGCCTTATTTGGCCCAGTGGGGTGTCACAACCATTGGCTGGCGTGAGACCTATCTCTGGATGGGCGTGGTGTGTGGCGTCAGTATGGCCATTCTTGCTTTATTCCTGAGGCGACGTCCCCCGCTGAATGTCGTTGCCACCGCGGCGAGTTCAACGGCCTTTGCTTCGACACGTCCTTTTGGCTTGAGTATGGGGCAGGCGCAGACGTTTCTGATCATCGCCGGACTCGCGTGTTGTGTAGCAATGTCGATGCCTCAGGTGCATATCGTGGCCTACTGTGTCGACTTGGGTTATGGCGCAGCGCGCGGCGCCGAGATGCTCTCCCTGATGCTAGCGTGTGGCGTGGTGAGTCGCCTGATTTCAGGGATGATTTGCGACAAAATTGGCGGAATCAGGACACTCTTGCTGGGCTCTTCCCTCCAGGGGATCGCACTATTGATGTTTTTACCCTTTGATGGCTTGGTGTCGCTTTATCTCATTGCCGCGACGTTTGGACTGTTCCAGGGGGGTATCGTACCGTCTTATGCCATCATTATTCGTGAGCATTTTCCAGCAGCGGAAACAGGTCGGCGTGTCGGGGCAGTCATCATGGCCACGATGCTTGGCATGGCCTTGGGTGGCTGGATGTCCGGCTATATATTTGACGTGACGGGATCCTACAAGGTGGCAATGATCAATGGTTTGATCTGGAATGGTATGAACCTGACGATTGCTTTTTGGTTGTTTTGGCGCCTCAGACGCCAGAGCTTGGGCGTGTCAGGTAAAGCGTTTGGCTAGGACGAGTTGATAACGCTGCTCGAGCTCGTCGGACGAGGCCACGCTCACGCCTAGATCGCGGGCAAGGCCATCCTCGACACCATACACCCAACCATGAATCGTCACGGGTTGACCACGATGCCAGGCATCTTGCACGCTGGTAGTCTGACAAACATTCACGACTTGTTCGATCACATTGAGTTCACACAAGCGATTGAGGCGCTCGGCTTGGTTGGTGAGCCGACCGAGATAGGTGCCGTGTTTGTCATGGACATCTTTGACATGTCGGATCCAATTGTCGGCGAGACCGATGCGCACGTTTTCCATGGCGGCTCTTACGCCACCGCACCCATAGTGCCCCACCACAATGATGTGTTTGACCTTAAGTTGGTCAATGGCGAACTGAATGACGGAAAGTGCGTTGAGATCAGTATGTACGACAACGTTGGCGATGTTTCTATGCACAAAGACTTCGCCAGGAGCCAAGCCTGTGATCTGGTTGGCGGGGACGCGCGAGTCTGAGCAACCAATCCAGAGGTATTCGGGGGATTGCTGGTTGGCGAGGCGATTAAAAAAATCAGGATCGCTGTCGATGACAGAGGCGACCCACTCTCTATTTTTTTCGAAAAGATGGGTGAGTTCGTGGGGATTGTTCGTTTTGGTCATTAGGGTTGACTCGCGCCTGCTTGTTTGAGTAGGGCTTCGACCATAGTGAAGGAGGCATCGTCCCGCAGGTTCACGCGCGTTGTTTTTTTGCCCCCTTCTATCCCCATGCTCAGAGGGGATACGAATTGAACATAGGCATTGCCAATGACGCGAACATCACGACCCTCTGGCGTGATGACGAATTTGACGTTGTCAGTAATATTTCTGGCGAACTCATCGTTGACAATGTTGACCAGTATTTGTTCGCGCGTTTCATCCATGATGTTGCGAACACAGAGGACTTCACTTTGGTCAGGCTGAATTCGCATGCGGCTTTGGGAGCACGCGCTCATCAGGTTGTTTTTGACCTGTACGTTATTCGTATTTTTAAAGACCATTTCGGCAGGACGTTCAGGAACCGTTTTTACTTGTTTTTTCTTATCATTGTCGGAGCTGCCGCAACCTACCATGATGGAAAGAAGAGCGACGCCAAGTATTGAGTGAAAAAGTACGCGCATAAGATATTCCATCAACTAAAGTGTTTGGCCGCCGTCAACGACGATGGTTTGCCCCGTGACCCAAGAGCCAAGATCGCTCACGAGAAAGGCCACGACTTGTCCGATTTCTTCAGGCTTGCCATAGCGTCCAAAAGGAATTTTGGCCAAGGTGGCTTCGTACAGTTTGGGGTTGTCGCGTTTGACCTTATCCCAATTGCCACCCTCGAAAAAGACAGAGCCCGGCGCAATGCAGTTGACGCGGATGTTTTTCTTGGCGTAGGACAGGGCCTGAGTCTGTGTGTATTCCATCATGGCAGCTTTGATCGCACCATAGGGAACCGAGCGAACAGTCGCTTTTAAGCCTGAGATGGATGAGATATGAATGATGTTGCCACCTTGTTTTTCCAGAAAGGGCATCGCGGCGGCACTTGCGCGGACAGCTGCCATCAGATCGATTTGTACGCTCGCCGCCCAATCTTCTTCGTTGTCCTGGCGACCAAAGGCTGAAGCATTGTTGACCAGGATGTCGATGCCCCCCAAGTAAGCGGCGGAATGATTGACCCATGCTTGAATCGCCTTCGCATCGCCCAGATCACACGCAGTTGCCAACACGCGACCACCATGCTGGGAGAGGTTTTTCTGCGCCTCGTCCAGGGAGCTCTGGGTACGTGCGCAAATCGAGACATCTGCACCGGCATTTGCAAAACACTGTGCGATGCCAAGTCCGATGCCGCGACTGCCTCCTGCGATGAGGGCTCGTTTACCTTTTAAATTGATCTGCATAGTGCGGTTCCTGGAGAGAGGTTGCAGTCGAGTGTATAGCAAAAAAATTGGCCCCTTAAGGAATTTAAGGGGCCAATTTTAAGTGCGGCAGTTGTGAGACCTGCCAGACAGTGAATGCTGTTTATGAATCTGCTGCGTTGGCGCTAGCTGCTGCAGCTTTGGCTTTTCTGGCTTTCTGGTTACCAAAGTAAAGAACCCCGGCGATCACTATAGCGGTCAAACCCCAGCTCAGCATAACTGAGGTGTTGGTGCCTGCTTTGAAAATGTCGCTGAGCAGTTTCTCATTGACGATCATTTTAGCGGCGGTAAAGGCCAAGACGGCTGCACCCAGGCTGATGATAATCGGGAAACGTTCGACCAGCTTAAGGATGATTGTGCTTCCCAGTACTACGATTGGGATGCTGATCAGCAAACCGATGACGACCAAGTCAAAGGAGCCTTGAGCGGCGCCCGCGACGCCCAAGACGTTGTCGATGCCCATGACGGCGTCAGCGATGATGATGGTTTTCATCGCGCCCCAGAAACCGTTGACCTGAACGCTGTCGTGATCGTCTTCGCCACCCGTATCGACGAGCAACTTATAGGCGATCCAGACTAGAGCCAAGCCGCCGATCAACATCAGGCCAGGGATTTTGAGGAGCCAGACAACGACAAGGGTCATGGCCGAGCGAACGACAATTGCACCTACGGTGCCCCAGACAATGGCTTTTCTTTGAAGTGCGGGAGGCAGCTTACGTGCAGCTAGAGCGATCACGATGGCGTTGTCGCCAGCGAGGACGAGGTCAATAATGATGATGGCCACAAGAGCGGACCACCAGGGAGCGGAGAAGAGTTCCATAATTTTTTAGAGGCCTTTGGTGTGATAAGGGAGCGACGGTCTTGCTCAGCGAGTCACACAGTGTCTCTCTGCCCGACAAACCGGAAGCCTCGCAAATGCTTGAGCTTCGTGCATGACGACTTGTCGAAGGTCTTTTAAACAGGCTTTAGAACACCTGTTTTGCTGGACCAGAGCTACTCCCCATCGAGAGCACAATGTACCAAAATTTGCCCAAGAGCGCTGTTCGGGGGCACGCAGAGTGTTGTGTTCTAAGGGTTTGCCCTTATGGCTTAAACCACATCCGCTGAAAGACACCATCTTTTTTGACGATTAAATGGTGCAGTCCAGCTGCCATGTGTCCGAGCGCGAGGATTGCCAGCACAAGGGCGAGGTTGCCGTGGATTTCAAAGAGTTGCTTGGCTAAGGCTGGATCCTTTGGGATGCCGGGCATGGCGGGAAGATGGAATCCACCTAGTGTGATGAGCGCGGGAAAAGCGGTGACTCCTGCCCAGCCTAGTAAAGGTACGACTAATAAGAGCAAATAAAGGGCACGATGCCCGGCAGCGGCGAGTTTGACGGTGGCGGTTGGCACGCTGGCAGGATAGGCTGGGGAGTTCGAACGCAGCTTGACCATGATCCTGATCAACGTCAGAAGCAGGACCAGAAAGCCGATTAGTTTGTGCCAGCCGTAAAGTGTGTTGGTCAACGCGTCCCAGAGGTTGGCGGCTGCCCGCTCCGTCATCCAGACACCAAGTGCGATCAAGATGATGAGGAAAAGCGCAGTAAGCCAGTGCAGCACTCTCAGCGTTATAGGGTGGGTATGTGTCATGGCTCTCTCAATTGCGTGAACAGGAACGCCTCACTTTGCAGGAAATTGATGAAATTATGCCCTGCTTGTCTATAATTCGAGCGAATATTTTTCTTCAAGACCGCGTGCCTGATAGGAACTCTGGATATGTTGCTTTGGCTTGTCATTGCTTATCTTGCACTTTCCGTCGCCATTGGCCTCTATGGGGCATCCAAGGTGCACAACGCGAGAGATTACGTGACCGCAGGTCGAAACTTGCCGATGGCGGTGGTGCTCGCCATGGTGTTTGCGACGTGGTTTGGCGCGGAAACCGTGTTGGGGATCTCGGCGACTTTTTTGAAGGAAGGCTTCAGAGGCTTGATTTCTGATCCGCTCGGCGCCTCGATGTGCTTGGTTTTATTTGGACTCATCTTTGCTCGCCCACTCTATCGCATGAATCTCCTGACCTTGGGAGATTACTTTCGCATTCGTTATAACCGTCAAACCGAGCTACTGCTTTCGATCTGTATTGTCGTGTCCTATTTGGGTTGGGTGTCTGCGCAAATCACAGCACTAGGCTTGGTGTTCAACGTCTTGTCTGTCGATGCCATTTCTGTCACCCAGGGCATGTTGATCGGCGCGGGTGTTGTGGTGTTGTACACAATTTTCGGTGGTCTATGGTCAGTCGCGCTGACAACATTCGTGCAAATGATTGTGATCATCGTTGGTCTATTGTTGGTGACGAATTTCGCGACCGATCAGGCGGGCGGTTTGACGCACGTATTGTCCAAGGCCTCCGCCGAGGGCAAGTTTGATTTCTTACCTTCCTTTGAAATCTGGGATATGTTGGGATGGATGGCTGCGCTGATCACGATGGGGCTCGGCTCGATTCCTCAGCAAGATGTATTTCAGCGTGTGAACTCCTCGCGTAACGAAACGATAGCCGTATGGGCCACCACCTTGGGTGGTATTTCGTATTTCTTTTTTGCAGCCGTGCCCCTGTTGCTGGCATACACGGCCAATATTATCGATCCGGAAATGGTTGCTAGGCTGATCGATACGGATTCGCAATTGATCCTGCCTACCTTGATCATGAATCACATGCCGTTTTACATGCAGGTGATTTTCTTTGGCGCACTGATTTCCGTGATCATGAGTACAGCCTCTGGAACCTTGCTCGCACCCTCCATTACTTTTACTGAAAATATTTTGAAAGGTTTTGCGCCGCATATGACGGACCGTCAGTTGCTCTTATCAACAAGACTCACGGTGTTGGTCTTTAGCGCAATGGTCACGTTTTATGCGATCGCGTCGGACGCTACGATTCATACGATGGTCGAGAATGCTTACCGTATCACGCTGGCAGGCGCCTTCGTTCCCTTGGCTGCGGGCCTTTTTTGGAAACGCGCCAGCAATCTTGGTGCAGCATTTGCGATTTTATTTGGTTTGTCGACATGGATTATCTTAGAGATCACAGGGGTCGATGAGCCGGTGCCGCCTCAAGTGTTTGGCTTGATTGCGAGTTTGATCGGCATGATTTTGGGTTCTTACATCACGCCCAATAAAAGACACTCGCAGGCATAGCAAGGGATTTTATCTGCGCCTAAACCAAACGCGCGGTGTGGTCGTGGCCAAGATCACGATGCCGTAGATCGTCATCGCAAGGGCCGAGGCGGCAAAGAACCATATCAATGAGCCGGTGAAGTGCAAAATGGCCCAGCCGCCAAGGACTGCAACGCTTAGACGCAGCACACCAGAGGTTAGTGGCCAAAAAAGCGTTCTTGCGCCTTGGGCTGCAAAGTAAAGTGTGAAGCCCAAGCCAAAAAAACCAAAGAAGGGTCCAACCACCCTGAGGTAGCTGACACCTGCTTCGATCATGTCGGGATCATCACCAAATAGACTCATCCAACTGTGGGGCCAAATGGCGGCGGCCAGTCCGATCACCTCGGCAACGACAAAGGCCATGGCGCCGCCCGTTAAGGCGATTTTTAAAGCGCGCTCTGGTTGATTAGCGCCCAGGTTGGAGGCCACCATTGCAACGAGTGGCGCACCAATACCAAAGGCGACGGGAAAAATGAGGTATTCGAGTCTGGCCGCTGTGCCATAGCCGGCTAAGGCAGCGGTGCCAAGGTAGGCGCCCACAAGTGCGGTGGTGGATGCAATGAGACCGTTCGTGAGGAGAGGGTTGAGGGTTGCGAAACCGCCAACGGCGAGAATGTTGCGCATAGGAGGCCAGGTGAGAACGCCTGCTTGTAGACGGGCGAGATTGTGACCGGACATGACATACCAAAGCAAAACCACTGTGCCAGACCCGTAGTACGCTACCAGTGCCCAGCCTGCGCCTGCGATACCAAGTGCGGGAAAAGGTCCCCAACCGAAGATCAATAAAGGAGAAAGGGGAACCAACAACACGGCTCCGCCAGACATAACAATACCGGGTGTGAACATGTTGCCTGAGCCACGGATCACACTGGCCAACGCATTCATGATCCACATCAGAATCAAGCCGGGAAAGGCGATCTGCGCGTAGGCGAGAGCAGCCTCGAGTGCGCCGTCTTTGGCGCCCATCAGTTTAAAGAGTGGCGTGCTAAATATGATCAGCAGCACTGAACAAATGATACCCAGTATGGTGTTGAGCACAACGGCATGTAACACGAGACTATTGGCTAGCGAGGGGTTGCCGGCCCCGAGTGCACGTGCGACGGCAGAGGAGATGCCCCCACCCATTGCGCCTTGTGACATGCTTTGCATCAGCATCAGGATAGGCAGCACGAGTGCCGCACCCGCGAGGGCATCGAGCCCAAGCTTTGATAAGAACCATGCCTCGATAAAGCCCGTGCTCGACTGGGCTAGCATCATGACGAGATTAGGCCACGCTAGGCTAAGTAGCGTCAGGAAGATTGGACCTTTTAGCATGGCCTCAAGCCTGGCATTGACAGGCTTGGTGGCAGGAGATGTTTTGAGCATCACTAAGAGTATCAAAAAAAATAAGGTGATCAACCGATCGATTGATCACCTTTCATCCATCTTCCGGTAAGAAGAATCGGCTTTGACGCGCGCACTTCCATGAAGGGAGTGCCTGTCGACGGTAATCAACAGCTGCGCGTGAACAACCTGTAGTGCTATTACAGTCTATTTATTGCTATCTGCATAATATTGATTTAATCTAGATGTATCTTGAAATCAGATGGATTTGATCATGGAGCTTAGGCAGCTGCGTTATTTTGTCGCCATCGCAGAGCATGGAAGCTTTTCAAAAGCCGCCAGTAAAGTGCATATCGCCCAGTCGGCGCTCAGTCATCAGCTCGCCTTGCTTGAGGA
Source organism: Burkholderiaceae bacterium (assembly GCA_044368775.1). Taxonomy (GTDB): domain Bacteria; phylum Pseudomonadota; class Gammaproteobacteria; order Burkholderiales; family Burkholderiaceae_B; genus Zwartia. The sequence continues at coordinate 5,605 of JBILJA010000005.1, read as the reverse complement.
GGAATTGGGGGCGGTACTCTTTTTGCGCTCACGACGGGGTGTCACGCTGACCGAGGCGGGCGAGCTTTTCCGTACGCATGCACTCTCCATTTTGCGGCAAGTCGCCGATGCCCAGACGAGTGTGTCAAGCTTACTCATGGCGCCATCGGGACGCGTGATTTTTGGTCTGCCACACAGTATTTCTCATGCCTTGGCGTTGCCGCTGATCGCTGCCGTACGGCAAGAGCTGCCTCTGGTTAATTTAGAATTAACGGAAGAGTTGACAGGCAATCTTACGCAACAGCTCCAAGCGGGATCCTTACATTTATCAATTCTGTTTGATGATGGTCAGCTCGGTGATTTTTTGTATGAGACGCTTGTATCGGAACGTATGTCATTGATCTTTCAACCTGAGAGTCCAACGGCGCACAACAAAGCTTCTGTGACATTCCGGGAGGCGCTGAGTCGACCGTTGATTTTGCCGGCCCAGCCCCATGGCGTGCGTCCGATTATCGAGGCGGCAGCCTTAAAAGCAGGTCTTCCTCCCCCAAATGTCGCAGCGGACATTAGCTCGATTAGTATTTTGCGTAATTCGCTGTTGGCAGGGATGGGTCAAACGATCTTGCCCGTGATGCCGCTGAAGTCTGAGCTCGAAAGTGGGTTATTAAGAAGCTTGCCGATTAGGGCGCCAGCGATCACGCGTACAGTCGCTCTATGTCGTGCTCAGCACATTCCCTTGTCGACGGCCGCGCAGGCTGTGAGCGCGGTGACCAAGCGTGTCATGCGTGAGCTCTGCCTCAACAAGGTATGGATGGATGCGACGTTTATTGGGTGAAATACGCCCAGGGTCTTTTAGTGCGATCTGTTTGTCTGAAGTCATCGATTTGAGAAGACTGCGAAAGTGTCAGCGCAATTTCATCCATACCGTGCAACAGCATCTCTCTAAGAGCGGGTGGCGCGTTAAAGGAAAAGTGTTTGCCACTGGGTGAGGTGACCGTAAGAGCCTCTAAATCGACCGTGATGAGGCCTTGACCCTTTGTATGGGCCACTTCGTCAACCAACACGCGAATATCCTCAATCGGAAGCTCGACTGGGACCAAGCCATTGCGATAGCAATTATTAAAAAAAATGCCACCAAAGGAGGGGGCGATCACCGCTCTGAAACCAAATTCGCGCAAGGCTTTTGGGGCGCGTTCTCTCGATGAGCCACAGCCAAAGTTTCGATCAGCTAAAAGCACCTGTGATCGATCGTAGGGAGTTTGATTCAGGATGAAGTCGGGATTTGGGCTCCCGTCAGAAAGAAAACGCCAACCGTGAAACAAGTGGGCACCATAACCTTTTGCGTCGGTTCCGCCTAAAAAAAGCGCGGGGATGATCTGGTCGGTATCAATATTGATGCGCATAAACGGCGCGGCGATACCTGATACTTTCTTGAGTGCTTCCATTAGATGAGTTCCCGAGCGTCGGCAATACAGCCTTTGATGGCGGAGGCTGCGACAGTAGCAGGACTCGCCAAGTGCGTCCTTGTTTGCGGACCTTGCCGAGATTCAAAGTTTCGATTGGTTGTGCTGATCACACGCAAGTTGGCAAAGCGGTTGTCCCCGATATGGCCACAGAAACCGCAGGCAGATTCGTGCCACTCAAAACCAGCTTGTATAAAAATTTGATCAAGACCTTCAGCTTCGGCAGCATGTTTGACAGCAGTTGAGCCCGGCACGCAAATGGCCTGAATGCCTGGTTTAATTTTCCTGCCTTTAAGTACTGCGGCGGCGGCGCGTAAATCCGATAGTCGTGCGTTGGTGCAGGAGCCGATATAGGCGACATCGATGGGTACGCCCAAGAGAGGGGTTTGCGCTTCGAGTCGCATGTAGTTCAAAGCGCGCTCACCCAACGCTTGTGCTTCGTGATCCGCTGCAGTCGTCGGTGCGGGAATGTTTATTCCTATAGCGCCCACTTGTTGTGGACTGATACCCCAAGTCACTTGAGGCTCAAGCGTATTGCAATCGATTGTCACCTCTTTGTCGAACTGAGCGCCAGAGTCGCTGACTAGCGTGGACCAGTAGGCGACTGCCTGATCCCATGCCGCACCTTTAGGAGAAAATTCCGCACCCTTGAGGTATTGAAAGGTCTTTTCATCGGGCGGCACGAAACCATATTTGCAAGAAAACTCGATCGACATGTTGCAGAGAGTCAGACGTCCCTCGACTGAAAGATCTTGAACGGCTTGTCCGGCGTATTCAGTGGCAAAGCCAATGCCACCTTGGGCTCCAATTTTTCCAATTAAAGCCAGAATCATATCTTTGGCGAATACGCCAGGTTTTAGTTGTCCGTTGAAAGTGACTCGCATGGTTTTGGGTTTGGCTTGCGCCAAGGTTTGCGTCGCGAGAACGTGCTCTGCTTCAGACGCGCCAATGCCCCAAGCAAGGGCCCCAACGCCACCAATGGTACTGGTGTGGCTATCACAGCACACCAGGGTAGCACCTGGAAACGCGATGCCTAGCTCAGGCGCGACAACGTGTGCGATGCCCTGACGCGGATCGTCGTAATCAATAAAGTGAACCCCCCATTTTTTCGATGCTTCACGCGTGGTTTGAATCATGGAAGGGCCGCTTGTCGAAACCGAGTCGCAGGGACCTCGTCCGGGTTGCGTTGAAATCAAGTGCTCGATCACGGTGAATACTTGCTGTCGGCTAACGGGTTGCCGACCTGCTTCTTCGAGCGCACGGAGTGCTTGGCTTCCAGAGAGTTCATGCAGAACCAGCCGATCTATTTGCAGAAGGGCGGACTCTTGGTCAAGACTTTTGATGACGTGATCTTGCCAAACTTTCTCGAAAAAAGTGCGTGGCGTTTGGACGATCATGTGTAACGTTTCTCGAGTTCTTTGAAATGATTGGCGTCGAGTGCTTCTTGTCTTTCAGCAAACATCATGAGCTTGGACTCGAAACCTTTGATCGAGCCATGTTCGGCGAGATGCTGCATCGCCTGTTGCATCGCAAGCATGGAAGCTTGCAGGGCTGCGTTGGCGTAACAAACAACCGCATAACCTGCTTGAGCGAGTTCTTCGCGCGGCAGCAAAGGTGTTTTTCCACCAATGACCATATTGCAGAGATGAATGCCAGGGACCGCAGCGGGAATCGCGAGTAACTCCTCCCTGGTGAGGGGAGCTTCTATAAACAGAAAGTCAGCACCTGCTTCCTGATAGGCGCGTGCGCGATCAAGTGCCGCCTCAAAGCCTTCGACGGCTCTTGCATCTGTTCGGGCGAGAATCATGAGATCAGGATCTTTTCGCGCATCGACAGCCGCCTTGAGTTTGGACACCATCTCTTGCGTCGAGATGATGTCTTTGCCTTCAAAATGACCACAACGTTTGGGATAGGTTTGGTCTTCGAGCATGATGGCATTGGCTCCCGCTCTTTCAAGCAGTTGAACCGTGCGGCGTGCATTGATCGCATTGCCAAAGCCAGTGTCCCCATCCGCGAGAATGGGAATATTCACGACATCGCGAATCGCTGCCACATGATCCGCAAGCTCCGTGACGGATACAAGCCCTAAGTCCGGAACGCCGAGATAGTTGTTGGCCACAGCAGCACCGCTCACCAGCATCATTTTGTGTCCTGCGGCTTCGATAAATCTGGCCGCTAACGCGTTGCCGGCACCGGGCATCATGTGCCCTGCACCGGCGACAAGCGCTTGGCGTAGTGTCTTATTCAGACTTTGAGTGCTCATTGAAACTTCACCTGAGCGACTTCGATCACGCGTTTCCAGCGTTCGATATCCGAAAGGATGGTTCGCATCAAGTCGTCTGGTGTCCCACCTACAGCGGTCGTTCCTTCAGCGTCAAAGCGTTCAGTCACGGACTTATGTTTAAGCACATTATTGAGTTCTCGGTTGAGAAAAGTAACGGCTTCGGCGGGCATACCCTTAGGGCCGGCCACGGCTTTCCAGTCCACGACGTTGTAGCCTTTGACACCTTGTTCTTCAAAGGTTTTGACATCTGCAAGGCTCTCGAGACGTTTGGTGCCTGCGATACCAATTGCCTTGAGGCGACCGCCTTTGATTTGCGGTGCCGCAAAAGTCGAGCTCGTCAACATCATGTCGACGTTTCCACCTAATAAGTCGTTATAGGCCTGAGACGAACCTTTGTAGGGAATGTGCGCGAGGCGAATACCCATTAAGTAAGCCAACTCTTCGGTGCCTAAATGAGCAAGCGAGCCGATGCCTGCAGAACCGTGAGTAAGTTTGCCCGGATTTTTAAGCGCCGCAGCTTTTAGGTCCTCGACATTATTCAGCGGTGAGTTCGCCCGCACCACCAAGATCGCAGGGTCTCGCGAAACCATAATGATCGGCTGCATATCATTGACCGGATCAAAATTTAGATTTCTGCCAATTGCTGCCTGGATAGCATAGGTGCTTGACATATTCAGGACGGTGTAGCCATCCGGAGGGGACTTCAGGACAAAGGATGAACCAATAATGCCGCCAGCACCTGCTTTGTTTTCGACGGCAACCACATCATTGATTTGTTCGCTTAACCTTTGGGCCAGCATGCGGGCAACCGCATCTCCGCCGCCACCGGCTGCAAAGGGCACGACGAAACGGATTTGTTTATTTGGGTATGCTTTTTGAGCAAATAATGATTGGGAACTGAACGCAAAGCCTGCGGCGATGGCCGAACCCATAAAGTGACGGCGTTTCATAGTGTCTCCGGTTTGTATATTGTTGTGCTACGAATATACACCGGTAGTTTTTTCCGGACAATGTCATCAGAATGCACTCATTTAAAACGCTACGGCATAACGCAAAATTATGCGTCGTGTTTCCTCAAAGCCGAATTGTGTATCTAGATTTGTGCCGTACTGCAGCATAAAACGCCCTTTGCTTGTGGTTGCAACCGCGCTGAGCAAATAGCGATGGTTTTGTAGTGCGTTGTTGTTGCCCAACCCATTGATGCTCGTTTCGGCACCCCACATATAGAGATAAGTCGCCGCGACAGAGAAGGTTTGGTTAATGTGATAAATGGGCCCGATCTGAGCCGTATAGAGAGGCTTTTGTGTGAGCTGCGCATTCTTTGCGCCTAGATGATTGTTCGGACCAAACCACATCGTATCAAAGCCGATCATACCGTCTAGACGTTTGGTCAGTGCTGTTTGATAGGCGAGTTGAAGATCGCCCGAAACCCGTTTACCGCCGAGGTTGAAGAGTTGTTGGTTGGAGTAACTCCCAGTGGGAAGAACCAAATAGCCGGCGATACCGAAATAGGTGCGTGTTTGCCGATTTGCATAGGGCCAAAGCGCGGTCGCGAGTGTCAGGTCACCTATTCCATAGTCGGTAGGATGACTAGAAGCGGCTCCACCGGGATTTAACATGCCAACTGGAAGCTGAACAAAGGAGAGACCTGTTAAACCACCCACTCGATATGAGCGACCAAGTCTGAGTTGGATTTGATTGGCGGAAAGTGTGGGAGTTGCCGCAGACTTGATACCGTTCGAGTAGGAGCCTTTTGCTTCTGTACTAATCAGTGCCGCCGCAAAAAAACTTCTATCGGGTTGAGGCGCCATGACATCGAAAGGGTTCAGATCGAGTGCATGACTGACAAAGGAAGCAGATAGGAGTCCCGAAAGAAGAA
>JBILJA010000226.1:0-3085 GCA_044368775.1 Burkholderiaceae bacterium | reverse complement strand
CGGTCGACACCAATGTTTTTTTTGTGATTGGCGTCAACAATCTGGGTTCGTGCTTTGGCTCGACCGGGCCTGCAAGTATTCGGCCTGAAACGGGCAAGCCGTGGGGTGCTGCCTTCCCTGTTTTGACCGTTGAGGATTGGGTGTCGGCGCAGGCGCGTGTGGCAGATCGCTTGGGAATTAAAAGGTTCGCCGCTGTGATGGGCGGATCGCTGGGCGGGATGCAGGCTCTGAGTTGGGCGATCACGTTGCCCGAGCGTGTCGCACATTGCGTTGTGATCGCCAGCACGCCACGACTGTCTGCGCAAAATATTGGTTTTAACGAAGTGGCTCGGCGAGCCATCATCACCGACCCCGAGTTTCATGACGGTCATTACTATGCGCACAATACGGTGCCTCGCCATGGTTTGTCCGTGGCAAGAATGATCGGTCACATCACCTATCTGTCCGATGATGATATGGCGGAAAAATTTGGTCGAACGCAGCGCGAGCCCGCGGCGGACGGTGCCTACCATTACGGTTATGGTGTGGAGTTCGAGGTCGAGTCTTATCTCCGATATCAGGGCGAAAAGTTTTCCAAGTATTTTGATGCAAATACTTATTTGCTCATTACGCGTGCACTTGATTATTTTGATCCGGCAAAGAAAACGGGTGGGGATTTCGCGCGTGCGATTGCGCCGGCACAGGCAGATTTCCTGCTTGTATCCTTTACGACCGACTGGCGGTTTCCGCCTGAGCGTTCCCGCGAAATTGTGCAGGCTTTACTTAAAAACGGTCAGTCTGCAACGTATGCGGAGATCGATGCCCCACACGGACATGATGCATTTTTGCTCGACGACGCGCGATATCACAATCTGATGCGTGCTTATTTTCTGCGGATTGCAGCGACTTTAGTCCAAGAGTCCGCTCCAGCCCTGACCACGAGCGGGGTGCAAGCATGAGTGAGCAACTCAAACTGAGTGGCCAAACGATGCAAGGCGATTTGCGCGGAGATTTGGCACGGATCGCGCAGTGGGTGCAGCCAAATAGCCGAGTGTTGGACTTGGGGTGTGGTGATGGGGCGCTGCTTGCGCACTTGCAGCAGTCCAAGAGCGTGCAGGCCGTCGGCGTTGAAATTAGCGATGATAGGGTGCTAAGTTGCGTGCAGCGCGGTGTGCATGTAATCCAGCAAAACCTCGAAGACGGGTTGGCGATGTTTGACGATCAGCAGTTCGATACGGTCGTCTTGTCCCAGACGCTGCAGTCCATGCACAATACTGAGCATATTTTGCGCGAGATGGCACGCGTAGCGCGCGAGGGGATCGTTTCTTTCCCTAATTTTGGTTATTGGCCACACGGGTGGTCGATTTTGCGCGGTCGCATGCCCGTTACAGGGCAGATGCCCTACGACTGGTATAACACCCCCAATATCCACCTTTGTACGCTCAAGGATTTTGAACGCTTGGCCAACACGTTGCAGTTCACCATCCTCGAACGCGCCACCTTTAACGATCAGAATGAGGTGAAATTGTTTCCAGGTTGGCGCAGCACGCTTGCTGCGTACCGCTTTACGGCGAGGTGACCCTCATGACTCCTCAACAAGCTCCGCAACCAGGCGTCGAGACGCAGACAATTCCTGCGTCAAAACTCTACACCAGCAAACGCGTTGCGCCTTTGTTGGCACTGGGTTTTGCGAGTGGCTTGCCCTTGGCGCTGACGGGAGGGACGTTGCAAGCGTGGGCAACGCTTGAGCAAGTTTCCCTTCAAGAAATTGGCTTTCTGACCTTGGTGGGAACGGCTTACACACTCAAGTTCCTCTGGGCTCCGCTGATTGATCGTTACGCTCCGCCATTTTTGGGCCGTAGGCGGGGGTGGATGCTCGTGATGCAGGTTTTACTCGCGATCGGCATCATGGCGATGGGGTTGATGTCTCCAGGGCAGAGTCTTTTGCCGCTTGCCTTGCTTGCGGTCGCTGTGGCTTTTTGTTCTGCGACGCAGGATATTGCTTTTGATGCATATCGCAGCGATGTGCTGCGCAAAGAAGAAAGAGGGGCGGGTGCTGCCTTGTCTGTGCTGGGCTATCGACTTGCAATGTTGACCTCTGGGGGATTGGCATTGATTTTGGCGGATCAGTGGCTGGGCTGGGGCTATACCTATATGTTGATGGGGGCGTTGATGTTGGTGGTTGCACTCGCCACGCTTTGGGCTCCTGAGCCGGAGGTCCCCGCGCAGACGCCACGTTCGCTTTCGAGGGCGGTGTTTGTGCCCTTCAAAGAGTTTTTTAGTCGTCCCGAGGCCATCACGGTCTTGCTGTTAATCGTTCTCTATAAGCTAGGGGATGCGTTCGCGGGCGCGCTTTCGACGACGTTTCTGTTACGTGCCGCGGGCTACTCGGCGACCGAGGTCGGAACGGTCAATAAGTTATTGGGTTTGACGGCTACGATTGTGGGAGCGCTGACGGGTGGTGCGCTGATGGCGAAATTAGGGTTGTACCGATCGTTGATGTTTTTCGGTTTGCTTCAGGCACTCTCTAATCTTGGCTATTGGGTCATTTCTGTTGGACCGCACAATGTCTATTTGATGGCGGCAGGAGTGAGCCTTGAGAACTTATGTGGAGGCATGGGTACCGCTGCGTTTGTCGCTTTGTTGATGGGGCTTTGTAACCGAGAGTTTTCTGCCACGCAGTTTGCCTTGTTGTCGGCGCTGTCAGCGGTGGGGCGCACTTACCTCGCAGGACCGCTGACTCCACCCTTGGTGTTGTTTGCTGGATGGCCTACTTTTTTCTTGATCACGGTGGCGATTGCTTTGCCGGGTCTGTTGCTTTTGTGGTGGCGTCGCCGCGACATCGAGCGTATTGATGCCGCGGGAGTTTGACGCGCGGCATTTAGGTGCGAATGGATTTAATCTTTCGCCGCAACTGTAAAGTCGTAATCGATAGTGAGCGGTGCGTGGTCAGAAAAACGTTCGTCTTTGTAAATGCTGGTTGAGCGCGCCAGCGAAGCAATCCCCGGCGTGGCGAGTTGATAGTCTAGGCGCCAGCCTACGTTCTTGGCCCAGGCCTGCCCACGGTTGCTCCACCACGTGTATTGCTCGGGGCTTGGATCCAACG
>JBILJA010000225.1:0-3116 GCA_044368775.1 Burkholderiaceae bacterium | reverse complement strand
GAATATCAGGCAGATATTCCCAGGCAATCTCAAGATTGAAAAAAGAAAAAACGAGTGCTTTTAAATCCATGTCTTGTCACTCACCCATTGTTAAGCGGCATGCTCGCTCATGCGAGCGAGAAACGCTTGGGTGCGCGCGTGTGTAGGTGCGCCAAATATTTGTTGTGGCGTACCTTGTTCAACGATTTTTCCTACATCCATAAATACAACATGATCCGCGGCGGCGCGGGCAAATCCCATTTCATGGCTGACAACAAGCATTGTCATGCCGTCGTCTTTGAGTTCGCGCATCACTTTGAGCACATCGCCCACGAGTTCGGGGTCGAGCGCACTGGTCGGCTCGTCAAATAAAACAACCTTCGGACGAAGCGCGAGTGAGCGGGCGATGCCGACGCGTTGTTGCTGACCGCCCGACAACTGATCCGGAAAGGCTGAAGATTTTTCCAACAAACCCACACGTCTGAGTGCCTCGAGTCCGCGCGTATTCGCTTCCTCTTTGGAAAGTTTCTGAACCTTGCGTAAAGCAAGAGTCACGTTATTTAGCACGGACATATGACGGTACAAATTGAAATGCTGAAACACCATTCCGATATTTTGTCGAATGCGGTTCAGGTCCGCACCGGCGGCGGTGATGTCCTCTTGATCGACCAAGATGGATCCTGAACTCGGTTCCTCAAGTCTATTACAGCAGCGTAGCAGCGTACTCTTGCCCGACCCGGATGGCCCGATCATAAAAACAAGCTGTCCCTTCATGACATCCAAATCAATGCCTTTAAGTACTTCATTGTCACCAAAGGATTTATGAAGACCTGTGATTTTCAGGATCGGGGTTTGCATGAGCTATCCAGTCGGGCAAGTTTTACTAAATGATTAGCACTTCAAGTTAACGGGAGTCGGATCGTAGCCAGGCATGTTGGGCACACCTTGACCCACACCCACGGTGATGGCTGCCGAACCCGGTTGTGGCGTGAAATCAAACCATTTTTGGGCAAGCTTACCAACCGTACCGTCTTGCTTCAAGCACTTAAGGGCGTTGGAAATGCGGTCGCGGCCTTCTTTGTCATCCAGTCGAAATGCCAACGCCCACACCAGTCCTGTCGGGAGCACATAGGTCATCTTGACCGCTTGGTTTTGCTTGGCAGACCAAGCGCCGACGGTGTTACCCGTCATGTTTGCATAAGCGCGTCCTGACTGTACTGCTTGGAGCGCATCCGCGTTGGTCGCGTAAACGTCATATTTAAAGCCGTATTTAGCGGCATTATCTTTTGCCCAGTTCTCGTATGCCGAACCTTTGTTCAAGGCGATTGTTTTGCCTTTCAAGTCCTCGAGTGACTTCATGTCAGGCGTTTTCTTGAGCTGGACAAAGGCGAAGTCTGTATTCAGATAGCCTTCGGAGAAAAGCAAGGCTTTGGCACGGGCTTCGGTGACAGTCGTAGGCGCCAATACAAAATCGTATTTCTTGGCATTCAAGCCTGGAATCAGGGCTGAAAACTCCGTCCCGTCGATTGTAATTTTCGTACCCAACTGTTTAGCCAAGGCATGGCCGAGCTCGACGTTAAATCCATCAATGCCACCGCCCAGCTTAGGCATCGCATGCGGCGCGAAGGTTGCGTCGACACCCGTCGCCAAAGGCTTGTTTGCCCAAGCTGCTGATGCGCAGGTTGCGCTGATTGCCATAGCAAGTCCAAAACGTACTGCGCGCTTCGATAAAGAAATCATACTAGTCATCATCAGTCCTTTTTAGAGCAGTGGAGGTTTACCCAAAGCAGAGCCTGGTCCGACACGCTCAGTAATGAGCGCATAGTGTTCAGGACGTCGATGGGCGGCAAAATTAAAGATGTGCTGCTTGAAGGTGTCCCCGAGTGCAAGGTCGGCTTGGCAAAAAATCACCTCGTCGTCTTCGCCTTGCGCCTGGGCAACAATTTCTCCGGTAGGCGCCACGATGGCGGATCCGGCGAACAGGTGGAACCCATCTTCTTTGCCTGCCTTGCCTGCTGCGGCAACCCACACACAGTTTTGGTAAGCAGCCGCTTGGAGCGACAAGAGATGGTGAAACATTCTTAAGTGAGGCGGCTCATTCCAATGAATATTTTGGGATGGCGTGTTGTATCCAACCGCAACAATTTCGGCGTTTTGGAGAGCCAGTACGCGCCACGCTTCGCCCCAGCGACGGTCGTTGCACAGGAGCATGCCGATGCGCGAATCCATTGTTTCCCAGACATTAAAGCCTTCGTTCCCGACCTCGAAATATTTTTTCTCAAGATGCTGAAAAGGTGCATGTGATTTGTTGTCGCTATGGCCTGGCAAATGAATTTTTCGATAACGCCCAACGATTTCTGCCTGCTGATTCACGAGGATCGACGTATTGAAACACTTGCCCTCTTTGGATACTTCGGCATAGCCAAGATAAAACCCAATGCTGAGCTTTTTAGCTGTATCAAATAAAATTTGCGTATCCGGACTCGGCATCGTTTTTTCAAAGTACTGATCGATGGCCTCTTGCTCGGTCATCCAGTAACGCGGAAAAAATGTGGTCAAAGCCAGCTCTGGAAAGACCACCATTTTCGCGCCACGACTCGCTGCTTCTTTCATCATCTCCAGCAAACGAGACACTGCCTGTTTGCGTGTGTCTTGCGGCTGAATAGGGCCCAACTGGGCAACGGCCAAACCAAAGGGGCGTTTGCTCATGATTAATGTTTCTCCGAAGGATCAACGGAAAAATATTTGCGCATCACCGAGTTTGGGTTTCCATTCAAACGCTGTCGCAATACAGGCTCAGGCGTCGAGCGCTTGATAAACTGACCGGAACCACGCGCAACCTTGAGTTCGCCGTCAGACACCACCAAACGTCCACGACTGAATACCTGTTCGGGCCAGCCTGTGATTTTTTTTCCTTCGTAGGGTGTATACCCAACATTGTCGTGCAACATGCTCGTCGAAATCGTGACCGGTTTTTCAGGATTCCAGATCGCCAAGTCTGCATCACTACCGACGGCGATCGCGCCCTTTTGTGGATACATGCCATAGGTTCGCGCATGATTGGTGGACGTGACCGCCACAAACCGCTCGATTGTCATGCGTCCTTTTAATACACCCTCTGAAAACAGCAAGGGCAT
>JBILJA010000224.1:0-3131 GCA_044368775.1 Burkholderiaceae bacterium | reverse complement strand
AACGTCAAAGTACGCGTCAAATCGGATCAGTCGGGTGTCGATATCGCAAATGTCAAGATGTCGATGAATCCTTTTGATGAAATCGCTGTCGAAGAAGCCACGCGTCTCAAAGAAAAAGGTGCAGCGACTGAAATCATCGCCGTATCCTGCGGTGTCGCACAGTGTCAGGAAACACTCCGCACGGCCATGGCGATTGGCGCGGATCGTGGCATTCTTGTACAGACCGATGTCGAGCTTCAGCCACTGGCCGTTGCCAAGCTTCTCAAGGTCTTGGTTGAAAAAGAACAGCCTCAGCTCGTGATTCTTGGTAAACAGGCGATCGATGACGATGCCAACCAAACAGGTCAAATGTTAGCGGCCTTGCTTGGCTGGTCACAGGCGACTTTCGCCAGTAAAGTCGAGCTCGGTGAGGGCGTTGTGCGGGTTACTCGCGAAGTCGATGGCGGTCTAGAAACCTTAGAGCTCAAATTACCCGCGATCGTGACGACGGATTTGCGCTTGAACGAGCCTCGCTACGTGACCTTGCCCAACATTATGAAGGCCAAGAAAAAGCAGCTTGATACGGTGACTCCACAGGATTTAGGTGTCGATGTTGCGCCTCGCCTCAAGACGCTCAAGGTGACAGAACCTTCAGCGCGTTCCGCCGGCGTCAAGGTCCCTGATGTCGCTGCACTCGTCGATAAACTCAAGAACGAAGCCAAGGTGGTTTGATCATGTCTATTCTTGTCATTGCTGAACACGATAATGTCCAATTGAAAGCTGCGACCCATAATGTCGTGGCTGCTGCTTCCAAAATTGGTGGCGATATTCATGTCCTCGTTGCGGGTGCAAACGCCGCGGCTGTCGCACAGCACGCCGCCAAGATTGCTGGCGTTTCTAAAGTGTTGTTGGCGGAGTCCCCTGCATTGGCCGATGGCCTGGCAGAAAACGTCGCCGAGCAAGTCTTGGCGTTGGCGCCTGGCTATAGTCATATTCTGTTTGCTGCAACAGCATCTGGTAAAAATGTGTCTCCCCGCGTGGCGGCCCGTCTTGATGTGGCGCAGATTTCTGAAATTCAGTCCGTCCTCTCAGCGGATACGTTCGAACGGGCGATCTATGCGGGTAATGCAGTGGCGACTGTTCAGTCGACTGATCCAGTCAAAGTGATGACAGTGCGCACGACCGGTTTTGACGCAGCGCCTGAGGGTGGGAGTGCCTCTGTCGAATCAGTAACCCCTGCAGCGTCTGCCGGACTTTCTACTTTCGTTGGGCGTGAAGTCGCAAAAAGCGATCGTCCAGAGCTCGCGGGTGCCAAGGTTGTGGTGTCAGGTGGTCGTGGCATGGGCAGCGCTGAAAACTTCAAGATCCTAGATCCGCTGGCCGATAAGCTCGGTGCCGCACTGGGTGCTTCACGGGCCGCTGTCGACGCGGGCTATGCACCGAACGATTGGCAGGTCGGCCAGACTGGCAAAATCGTAGCACCTCAACTGTATGTGGCCATTGGAATTTCCGGTGCAATCCAACATTTGGCAGGTATGAAAGATTCCAAGGTCATCGTGGCGGTTAATAAAGACGCTGAAGCGCCTATTTTTGGTGTAGCGGATTACGGTTTGGTGGCAGACCTGTTCACTGCGGTTCCTGAACTCGTCTCGACCTTGTAATGCTGCAGGGCGATTGATCGCCCTGGCGACAGAACCGACCCCCACGCGTTGGATTTTTATCCAATGACTGGGGGTTTATTTTTTGTGTCTGGCTTGGTTTTCCTTTTGTTTTTTAGGTGATTTATGGCGTACAGCGCTCCTGTCGATGATTTCAAATTTGTCTTCAACTATCTTGCTGATATGCCTGGTCTGTTGAGTTTGCCCGCTTTTTCAGGGGTAGAGATGGATTTGTTAAACGCCGTGCTCGAGGAAAACGCAAAGTTCACCGCAGAAGTAGTCGCACCAACCAACAGGGTCAGTGATCAGCACCCGCCCGTCTGCCAAGCGGGTCATGTGCGCATGCCTGCCCTTATTCATGCTGTGTTTAAAAGCTTTGTCGAAGGTGGCTGGCAGGGTCTTCGGCATCCGGAGCAGTGGGGCGGTCAGGGGCTACCGAAGCTACTTGCTACCGCGACAACGGAAAACTTGTATGCCGCGAACGTTGCTTTTTCTTTATGTTCGATGTTGACGGATGGTGTCATTGAAGCCTTGCTGCTAACGGGCTCCGATGCTCAGAAAAAGACCTATATCCAGCCTCTTGTGAGCGGCAAGTGGACCGGCACAATGAACTTGACTGAGTCCCAGTCCGGGTCGGATTTATCGCTTGTCTCGACCAAAGCCGTCGCTCAGGCCGATGGATTTTACCGCTTGTTTGGTCAGAAAATCTACATCACTTTCGGCGAACATGATCTCGCTGAAAATATCGTGCATCTAGTATTGGCGCGCACCGCGGATGCGCCTCCTGGTGTCAAAGGTTTGTCACTGTTTGTCGTGCCAAAATTTTTAGTGAATTCCGACAGTTCGCTCGGTGCGCGTAACGATGTTTGGTGCGCCTCGCTTGAACACAAGCTCGGCATCCATGGCAGCCCGACTGCAGTGCTGTTGTTTGGTGATAACAAGGGCGAGGTTGGGCAAGGGGCGATCGGCACTCTGGTTGGAGAGGAGAATCGCGGTCTCGAATACATGTTCATCATGATGAACGCTGCGCGTTTTGCCGTGGGCGTCCAAGGTATTGGGGTCAGCGAAGCCGCGACCCAAAAGGCCATGGCTTACGCGCGTGATCGTGTCCAGAGTCGTGCCGTTGAAGGTTCTGCGGGCCCTGTGCCGATTATCCAGCACCCTGATGTGCAGCGTATGCTGATGACGATGCGTGCGTTAACTGAGGGCGCGCGGGCGATCGCTTGCGTGGCGGCCGCGGCTGATGATCTCAGTATTGAGCATCCAGATGCCGAGGTGCGACGCGAGTATCAGGCTCTCTATGATTATCTCGTACCAGTTGTCAAAGGCTTTTCAACCGAATGCTCTCTTGAGGTGTCTTCTCTCGGAGTGCAAGTGCATGGCGGCATGGGCTTTATCGAAGAAACGGGTGCCGCGCAGTTTTATCGCGATGCGCGTATTTTGACGATTTATGAAGGGACGACAGCGATCCAGGCGAACGATCTGATTGGTCGC
>JBILJA010000223.1:0-3153 GCA_044368775.1 Burkholderiaceae bacterium | reverse complement strand
TGTTGAAAGGCGTGCGCAGACCCCTATTTTTCCTCTTCGAGTGCTCCGTACCTCGGAGTCACAATTAATTAACCTTGCGGGGTTACTGTCGGGTGCGGTGATGTTTATTTTAATTTTTTACATACCGCTGTTGTTACAAGATGTCTTTGGCTACAGCCCCTCGCATGCAGGTTTATTGATGACGCCTTTGGTAGCGGGGACTTCTGTAGGTAGCATCATTAACGGGCGGTTATTTCCTCGGCAAACCGAGCCAAGTCGGTTAATGGTGTTTGGGAGCGGATTGTTGGCGCTAGGCTGTGTGTTTACCTTGACGTTTTCTGCAAACAGTCCGGGGTGGTGGATTTTATTGACGATGTCTTTATGCGGAATAGGGTTGGGTTTTTTGTTACCAAACTTCACTCTGTTTATGCAAATGTTAGCTGAGCAACGCGACGTGGGGGTCGCCTCTGCGCTAGTCCAGACAACTCGTGCATTAGGGAGTGCGTTTGGCACAGCGATTGTGGGTATTGCTGTAGCGCGGGTTTCCATCACCATTGGAGTCAAAGCCGGGTTAGTGTGTTGTATCGTGATGTCACTTGTGATTGGTTGGGTATGTTCACGCATCCATATGCGAAACTTTAGTAAACAATCGTAGATTTAATGATTAATAGCGCATTTAATGAGTAAATTAGATAGGTCTTTTAGCAATTAGGAGTTTGAGTGAATATTCTGGTGATTGGTGCAGGCTATGTTGGTCTAGTCTCGGCAACGTGCTTGGCGAATACAAGCGATAATGTTGTATGCGTTGACAACGATCCACGCAAGATTAAGGGGCTACTGAAGGGTGAGGTTCCTATCTATGAGCCTGGCTTAAAAGAGCGTTTAAGCGATGCTGTAGCGCAGGGGCATTTATCCTTTGCAGACGGGATTCGTAGCGGCTTAGATATACTTGGCGCGGGCGGTGTTTCCACTGAACCAATATTGATTTTTATTGCCGTCGGCACCCCTCAAGGTGAAGATGGCTCTGCGGACTTACGCTACGTCTTAGCCGCAGCCTCTGAGATCGGACGCGAAATCAATGGCGCAGCCATC
Organism: Burkholderiaceae bacterium; assembly: GCA_044368775.1. Taxonomy (GTDB): domain Bacteria; phylum Pseudomonadota; class Gammaproteobacteria; order Burkholderiales; family Burkholderiaceae_B; genus Zwartia. The sequence goes on along the minus strand of JBILJA010000223.1, from coordinate 2,082 downwards.
GTCATCAACAAATCCACAGTTCCTGTGGGTACAGGCGACTTGGTCAAGGGTGAAATCGCTTGGCAGTTATTTCAGCGCAAACTGTTTGTTGAGTTTGATGTTGCGAGCAACCCTGAGTTTCTCAAGGAAGGCGCCGCACTGGATGACTTTTTTAACCCTGACCGTGTCGTCATTGGTACCTCGAACGATAAAACGCGTGATCAGTTGTTGGCACTCTATCGTCCGTTTGTGCGCGAGGAGAGTCAGCTCTTGTGCGTAGGGATTAAGGAAGCCGAGCTCATCAAGTACGCCTCTAACGGCATGCTGGCGACACGCATTTCGTTTATGAATGAAATGGCGACTCTGTGCGATCGCTTTGAGATTGACGTCGAGGCGGTCAAGCGTGGCGTGGGTTCAGACTCGCGCATTGGACCAGCGTTTTTAAATGCGGGTGCAGGCTATGGCGGCTCATGTTTTCCCAAGGACGTGCAAGCGCTGATCCGTATCGCGCAAAGCGTTGGGGTAGAGCCTTTGTTGCTACAGGGCATCGAGGCGCGAAATAAAAAGCAAAAACAATATCTTTTTGAAATGCTCTTGGCACGTTTGGACAAGAGCGTGGCGGGTCGCAAAATTGCGGTGTGGGGCTTGGCCTTTAAACCCGGCACTGACGACATGCGTGAAGCGTCTTCTATCAATCTGATTCGTGCGCTTTGTGCGGCGGGTGCTACCGTGACTGCCCATGATCCAGTGGCTGGCGAGGTCGCGCAACACGTCTTTGCAGATATACTGCGCAGTGGTGATTTAGTAATTGCAGACGATGCACTAGAAGCAGTCCGCGGTGCCGACGCGGTGGTGTTAGTAACGGAGTGGCCCGAATATCGCGCCATCACTCCCGCGCAGCTCAAGCAACTGATGTCTGGCAATTTAGTCCTCGACGGTCGCAACACGCTCGACGGTGAGTCGCTGAAACAGGCGGGTTTTAATTATGCAGGGATTGGACGGCGCTAGCGCTTTAAAAAAATTATGAAAACAATACTCGTCACAGGTGGTGCAGGATTTTTAGGCAGCCATCTCTGTGATCGCTTGCTCGCCCAAGGACATCATGTCATTTGCCTGGACAGCTTTCTGACAGGTGGGCGTGACAATCTCCTACATCTCAAGAATGAGCGAAATTTCTCGTTGATTGAGCAGGATGTGATTCATCCCTTGTCTCTCGAGCACGTCGATGAGATTTACAACCTCGCCTGCCCTGCCTCGCCTGTGCATTATCAATATGACCCGATTCATACGATGCAAACGAGTGTCATCGGCGCAATGAATGTGTTGGAGTTGGCACGCAAGACTGGTGCACGGATTTTTCAAGCGTCGACCTCTGAGGTGTATGGCGATCCATTGATTCATCCACAAACCGAAGCGTATCTCGGTAACGTCAATACCATCGGACCACGCGCCTGTTATGACGAGGGCAAGCGTGCTGCGGAGACTTTGTTTTTTGATTATCACCGACGTTATGGTGTGGAGATCAAGGTCGTAAGGATTTTTAATACCTATGGTCCGCGCATGGCCGCGGATGATGGTCGAGTGGTGAGCAACTTTATCGTGCAGGCGCTGCGTGGTGAGGATCTGACGATTTATGGTGATGGCTCACAAACCCGTAGCTTTTGCTATGTGGATGATTTGGTGGAGGGTTTTATACGCTTGATGAGGTCTGAGGTTGGAGTACTCGGGCCGGTTAATCTGGGTAATCCGGGGGAGTTCACCATGCTGGAGTTGGCGACGCAGGTGTTGCGCTTGACCGGGTCGAGCAGCAAGCTGAGCTTTCAGGAACTGCCGCAGGATGATCCTAAGCAAAGGTGTCCGGATATCACGCGCGCGCGTGAAGCGCTGGGGTGGGCGCCGACTGTGGAGCTGGAGGTGGGGCTGGAAAGGACGATTGCGTATTTTCGAGAAAAATTGATTTAATTCGTTTGCTTAGATTGCATCATTAACAATCTTACTGACATAAATAATCGGTTCTCTTTACTCCACTGCGCAGCGGCGAAGTCAGATCGCTACTATACGAATCCCCAATCAATCGATTTTTAGGCAACAACGTCTGTCTAA
>JBILJA010000085.1:0-10552 GCA_044368775.1 Burkholderiaceae bacterium | reverse complement strand
TTGGACCCGTCAAGCGCTTGCAGCGATCCCGCGTGGCCCCTTTATACCTCTGGTCGGTGTGCTAAAAGAAATGCGTTCTGCAGCAATACAAGATTTACTCGAAATGGGCATGACGGATTTTGTGCGGTTGCCCATCTGCACGGATGAGTTTCGCGCAAGATTGTTACATTCGGTCACGTCCGTGCCAAGACCTGGAAGCTTGAGAGAGCCCTCGTTAAATTACGGACAAAAAATCGCCATTGCCAGAGGTGTGCTTCCTATCATGGGAGAGGCAACCCTACGTGATTGGCTGAATATGACAAGGCGTAAAAATCCTGGCTTAGCGACTCTTTCTACGGAGCAGATTCAAAAGATACTGGCAGGTCAGTTGCCACTTGGGCCTGAAAGTGAGAAAGATAGAAAGGAAAGGCTGAAGTTGCAGAGAGTAGAGAGGATAAAAAATATAGAAAAGTACGATGAAAATGAAATAGACGCATGCTCCACCTCTATAGAGGCGGCTTCAGAGCAAGTAGGCCATGGTCATGACAAGCAACGACATCTTAAAGTTGTCAAAACAAAGCTCATCGAAGAGTTTGAGCGCGCATACTTGACGGAGGCAATGGATAGAAACAGAGGAAATATCGCCAATGCTGCCCGTTACTCAGGAAAACATCGCCGTGCTTTTTGGGCGTTGTTAAGGAAGTATGAGATCGAGGCCGAAGATTTTAGGACTTAACATTTTCGGAACAAAACACATATCAAGCTTCTTCGCGTCATGGTTCTAGAAGGGTAAAATGATGTCAATGTTATTGAGTCGTGACTCTTCGTGGGGTCCGTACCGCCCGATCAAAGGATTTTTGTGTCAGTTGCCCCCTTAAAAAATGACCTTTTGCTTCGCGCACTGATGCGCCAGCCTGTGCCTTACACCCCAACATGGTTGATGCGGCAGGCTGGCCGATATTTGCCTGAATACAATGCGACACGCGCACGTGCAGGGTCCTTTATGGGTCTTGCGCAAAATCCGGATTACGCAGCCGAGGTGACACTCCAGCCGCTTGAACGCTTTGCCTTGGATGCGGCGATTTTATTTTCGGATATTTTGACTGTGCCCGATGCGATGGGTCTTGGCCTTTCCTTTGCGCAAGGCGAGGGTCCGCGCTTTGCGCATCCAATCCGTGATGAGCAGGATGTCGCAAAATTAGCCGTGCCGGATTTGTCTAAACTTCAATATGTGTTTGACGCGGTGCGCGTTATTCGTCGACAACTCGATGGACGTGTGCCCCTGATTGGCTTTGCGGGTAGTCCATTCACCGTGGCCTGTTACATGGTGGAGGGCAAGGGTAGCGATGATTATCGTTTGATCAAAAGTATGCTTTACGCTCGGCCTGATTTGTTACATCGCATTCTGAAAATCAATGCTGAAACCACGGCACAGTATCTGAATGCCCAAATAGATGCTGGGGCGCAGGCTGTGATGATTTTCGATAGTTGGGGTGGCGTCTTAGCGGATGGGTTATTTCAGCAGTTTTCATTGCACTACACCAAACAGGTCGTGAGCGCGCTCAAGCGTGAAAGCGAGGGACGTACCGTTCCTGTGATTGTTTTCACCAAAGGTGGTGGACAGTGGCTTGAGTTGATTGCCGGTTGTGGTGCGGATGCGGTGGGCCTGGATTGGACCGTTGATCTTGCGGCGGCGCGACGGCGTGTCGCTGATTCGGTCGCTTTTCAAGGTAATCTTGATCCGATCGCTTTGTTCGGTGGTGAGCCTGCGATCAGACAAGAGGTGCGTCGTGTTTTGGATAATTTCGGACCGGTAGGTGCTGGGGGGCATGTGTTTAATTTAGGACACGGCATTTCTCAGTTCACACCACCAGAGTCAGTTGGGGTGCTTGTAGACGAGGTTCGTGCGTATAGCCCCAAGCTGCATGGTTCATGTGCTTAAAAGTGAGTAAATATGCGCCTTTTAAAAGAATAATCGCTGTAATCCTGCACCGAATTGAGGCAGTTGTGCACAGCAGTAAATACAGTCGGGAAAGCCCTGAATTCAGAAAGACAATTCTACGATAGCTTTGTAACCCATTGATAATAAAAGAAAATAGTCGTAAATAGTTGTTAAATCGACGTATTATTTAGTAGGTATGGACTAACTGGTGACCTGAAGGATCCTAGTTTTCCCCAAAGTTATCCACAAGTGACAACGTGACTTTTTTGAAGTCATGATTTGTCAGTCTTTTAGACCCAAAATCAAGAAACAACATTAAGTTCATGTCAGATTCGCGTCATTTATCGATGGACGGTTCGGCCTCTTCTGAGGTCTGGGTCCGCGTGGCGCTCGATGTGCCTTTAGAGGGGCCATTTGATTATCGTTGCGCCGAATCTGTCGTGGTGGGTGACAGGGTCATTGTTTCCTTTGGCCGTCGCAAAATGATTGGTTTGGTGGTCGAGCTCCCTGCAGAACCAGGATGCGACCCGAGTCTGGTCAAAGCAGTCGAGACAGTGCTTAAAGATATTCCACCGCTGACAGTGAGTTGGTTAAAGTTCACTAAGTTTGCCGCAGACTACTATCAGCGCCCTTTGGGTGAGGTTGTCATGCCGGCCTTACCCGTCGCGTTACGAAGCCTAAGTGCATATGAGGGCAAGCGATCTGCGGGTGGTCCTGTCGAGCGCATCGATCAGCGGCGCGCACCCAAGCTCAAACCAACGGAGTCTTCGCCAGCGCCCATCCTCAATGAGGCTCAGCAACATGCTGCGGACTTGATCGCGGCTGCGCTAGGTTTCCAGCCATTTCTTCTGTATGGGGTCACCGGCAGTGGGAAGACTGAGGTGTATCTTCATGCTGCTGCGCAAACCTTGGCGCGTGGCAAACGGGTATTGATGTTGGTCCCTGAAATTAATCTGACACCCCAATTTGAACAATCATTGCGTGCCCGCCTCGAGCCCGTCGCGGGTGTTGGTGGTGTGGCCGTTTTGCATAGCGCACTGTCAGATGGCGAAAGGCTGAGGGCTTGGTTACGCGTACAACGCGGTGAGGCCAAAGTGGTCTTGGGCACGCGCCTCTCTATTTTTGCGCCCTTGGATGATGTTGGTTTAATCGTCGTCGACGAGGAGCATGATCCTTCTTACAAACAACAGGATGGGTTACGGTATTCGGCACGGGATCTTGCGGTATGGCGAGCGCATGACTTAGGTATTCCTGTGGTGCTAGGTTCTGCAACGCCTTCTCTAGAAAGCTGGGTGCACGCTGAAAAAGCGAACTACACGCGATTGGATTTGCCAGCGCGCGCGAGAGAGGTGAGCTTACCGTCGGTGCGTCTCGTCGATACGCGACGTCTCAAGATGGAGCATGGGATATCCGTGCAGTTGCTCGATGCAATGCGCACGCGCTTGAACAACGGCGAGCAGGTACTGATTTTTTTAAATCGTCGTGGCTATGCCCCTGCTTTGCATTGCACTTCGTGTGGTTGGGTAAGTCAGTGCCCAAGGTGTACGACGTTTACCGTGCTGCATCGCATGACGCCTAGACGTCATCAGTTGCATTGTCATCACTGTGGTTTTCAGCAGCGTGTTCCGCAGGCTTGCCCGGATTGCGGCGATCAGGATATGCAGCCAATTGGTCGGGGCACGCAGCGTATCGAAGAGCATTTGGGCTTGTTGTTTCCCGAGGCGCGAGTGGCACGCATTGACGCAGACAGTACGCGTAAAAAAGGCAGTGCGCAGGCCTTATTTGCAAGTGTGCATGCTGGTGAGGTGGATATTTTGGTGGGTACGCAAATGGTCGCCAAAGGCCACGACTTTGCCAATCTTGGTCTGGTGGGTGTTCTGAATGCGGATGCGATGCTTTTCTCGCAGGACTTTCGGGCTCCGGAAAGGCTGTTTGCCCAGCTCATGCAGGTAGCCGGCCGTGCGGGTCGTCACACCGGGCATGGTGAGGTGATTGTGCAAACAGGCTATCCAGAGCAGTCCGTCTATCAGGCTTTGCTCAAGCATGACTACGCTGGTTTTGCGCGTCACACGATGCGTGAGCGTGAAGCAGCTATGTTGCCACCGTTTTCACATCAGGCTTTATTGAGTGCCGAAGCGCGCGAACTCAATGTCGCGTTGGACTTTTTGCAGGCGGCGAAGGAGGCTGCGCAAGGCTTGTTGCAGGCGCAGCAAACAGAAGCTGTGATTACTTTGTACGACCCAGTACCTTTGCGTATTGTGCGTGTCGATAATATGTGTCGAGCGCAACTCCTCGTCGAAGCCACGCATCGTCCTGCGCTTCAGTCGCTGATGCGACACTGGTTGGCTGCCTTGCATGACCACCCCGATCTGCGTCGAGTACGATGGCAGCTTGAAGTTGATCCGCTCGAAATTTGATGGTTCCCCATGTCGACGTCTTTTACTAATGGTCTGAATGCTGCTCAGCGCGAAGCTGTGCTGTATCTTGACGGGCCCTGTCTAGTGTTGGCAGGAGCAGGCTCAGGTAAGACCCGCGTCATTACACAAAAAATAGCTTATTTGTTGTGTGATTGCGGGTATCCCGCACGCAATGTCCTCGCACTCACTTTTACCAATAAGGCTGCGCGAGAAATGGAGGATCGAGTCAAGCGTTTGGTGGATCCCTCGGTCGCGAAAGGCCTCACGATCAGCACCTTTCATTCGCTTGGAGTGAAAATTTTGCGCGAAGAGGCGCAACATGCAGGACTAAAGCCACAGTTTTCAATCTTTGACTCGGATGATGCGCTCGCAATTATTCAAGATTTACTAGCCACGACGGATCGAGGCCGTTTGCGCGCTGTCCAACAGACGATTTCACTTTGGAAAAATGCGATGTTGGATCCGGATGCTGCGGCCAATTTCGCATCGTCGCCCAGTGAAGTGGAGGCCGCACGCGTCTACAGAAGCTATAACGCCACGTTGGCGGCATACCAAGCGGTGGATTTTGATGACCTGATCGCGATTCCGGCACAGATCTTTGAGCGCAGCATCGAAGCGCGTGAAAAGTGGCAAAAAAAAGTACGTTATCTCTTGGTCGACGAATATCAGGATACCAATGTGTGCCAATATCGTCTTGTGCAGTGGCTCACTGGCGCGCGCGCAATGTTCACAGCGGTTGGGGACGATGATCAGGCGATCTATGCCTGGCGCGGAGCGACGATCGAGAATCTGGCTAAGCTGACGACCGATTACCCTCAGATCAAACTGGTCAAGCTAGAGCAAAACTATCGCTCAAGTCAAAGTATTCTCGCCGCTGCGAATCATGTGATCACAAAAAATCCAAAGCTGTTTGAAAAGAAGCTATGGTCTGAACACGGTATGGGTGACGCCATCAGCGTGACCGCGATGGCAAGTGATGAGGTGGAGGCGGAGAATGTCGCGATGAAAATCTCTGCGGCGCGTTTTGAAAAGCAGGCCGCCTGGAAGGATTTCGCGATTTTGTATCGTGGCAACCATCAGTCCCGTATTGTTGAACAAGCGATGCGTAATCTGCACATTCCTTATACGATTTCTGGCGGCCAAAGTTTTTTTGATAAAGCCGAGGTTCGTGATGTGCTGGCCTATTTGCGCTTGATTGCGAACGAAGATGATGATCCCGCTTTTATTCGGGCGGCCACCACACCAAAGCGAGGCATTGGGCAAGCTACCCTCCAGACGCTCGGGCAATACGCAGGGGAGCGGCAGATCTCTCTTTTTGAGGCCTTGTTTGAGCAAGGTATTGAGCCCCGCCTCAATGCGCGTCAGCTTGAGCCTTTACGAACCTTTGGCGAGTTTATTGTTCGTGTGCAGTATCGTGCCGGTCGTGTCGAGCCAGGGCAGACGGTGCATGCCGCTGAGCCCGCAGGTGTCATTCTGGATGACTTACTTAGCGCGATCCAGTACGAACGTTATCTTTATGACATGTTGGATGAAAAACCTGCTCAGTCACGCTGGCAAAATGTCCTTGAATTGGTGGGTTGGCTCAAGCGCAAGGCAGAGGCTGATAGCATGGGCCTGATTGATATCGTGCAACATGTCGCGCTGGTCACAATGCTTGAGCGTAGTGAGGAGGACGAGCCCGATGCCGTCAAGCTTTCGACGCTCCATGCTTCTAAAGGTTTGGAATATCCGCATGTCTATTTGCTCGGGGTGGAGGAGGGGTTGCTCCCGCATATGGGACGTGACGATGAGGACCTGGATCCTACTAAAGCGGCCGATGCCTTGGTCTCACGTATTCAGGAGGAGCGACGCTTGATGTATGTTGGTATCACGCGTGCTCAACGCAGTCTCCATTTGAGCTGGTGTCAAAAGCGTCGTCGTGCGCGCGAAGATTTGGTCCGTGAGCCTTCGCGCTTTATCGAAGAGATGGGGCTATCGGCCGCATCGCTTCAGTTGCAGCCCGATACGATGAGCCCCAAAAATCGCCTTGAGATGCTCAAAGCGATGCTAAACAAAAAAAACTAGCACAACAACGAATACAAGACATTACGCACTGAGATTGGCGAGTGTATTGCGCCAAAATTGTAGTCGTCTTGGGAGCGTGGAAACAAAAATATGTTCGCGTAGTGTGTGCGCGCCATCACCCTCCGCACCTAGTCCATCGATCGAAGGACAACCGATCGCAGCTGTAAAGTTCGCATCACTGCCGCCACCTGAGACAGGCGCTTCTTCGAGCACAAAGCCGGCCTCGGTCGCAAAGGGTTTGAGGGTTTCCAGGAGCTTGTCAGCCGCAGGAGACTTGACCATGGCGGGCCGATTGAGTTCAACCTCGATATTGAGTGTGACATCGGGATCAACGGCCTTGAGCGCTTGCATACGCGTCAGAATTTCTTGGCCCGTCGCTTCGTCAGGGATACGAAAGTCCACCATGACTTCGCAGTGCGCAGGTACCGTGTTTGTGACAGTGCCGCCTGTGATCGTCCCCACGCTGACTGTGATCCCGCGGCTGTAGTCGGTCATGGCTTCAAGCGCGAGGATTTGATGCGCCATTTCGCGAATCGCGCTACGTCCTTTTTCATGCGCCATCCCAGCGTGCGAGGGTCGGCCGGTGATAGTGAGCTTTAATAGCCCCGTTCCTTTGCGTCCGGTCACGCAGCGCCCACCGTTTGGTCGGGCAGGCTCAGGGACCAAAGTGTAGACCGCGCGTTTGGCAAATGCCTCGATATGTTCACGCGAAGCATGGCTTCCGACTTCTTCGTCTGGAACAAGGAGAAAATCAACCGGCATGGGGGTCGAGCCAGGTTTGGAAAATTCACCAAGTGCAGTCAAGGCTAAGAACGTACCGCCCTTCATGTCAAAACTACCCGGCCCGTAGAGCTTGTCGTCTTCGATCCGGCATGCGTTAGTTTGAAGGGTGCCGTGAGGGTGGACGGTATCAATATGCGCGAGTAATAACAAACCTGGACGGGTATCGCCCGGTGCACGATTCGTTGCATGGATCAGAGGCAGTTTTGTCGGACCGATTTCGCTGAGATCAACAATTAGCCCGGCATCTTTGGCTTTTTTTACAACAATCTGCGCCATGCGATGCACTGCGGCAGGGTCGTTGGAGGGGGACTCGCACTCGATCCAGATTCGAATGCCTTGTGCGAGGGTTTGTGCCTCGGGTGTCATGGCGGGTCTATCGAGTCCTGGTGTGGTCGCGGTATTCATGAATGTCCTCTTCTCTTTCTCAGGTCGCTATGTGTGGTCTTTTTTAAAAGATACTCTATTCCTGAGGTTGCGGATGGCGTCTGGAAGCTCGCCGGCAGTCAGGCCGATGGGGCCGAAGCCTTGAGCCACCAAGGTGTCGGCTGCCGCACCGTGCAGCCAAACAGCGGCTGGGATGGCCTGATCTGCGGGGATGCCTTGTGCCAGTAGACTCCCTAAAAGGCCACTGAGCACATCGCCCGTCCCGCCGGTTGCCAGACCAACGTTGCCCGTTGTGTTGACTTGCCAGTGACCTTCAGGTGAACACACAATCGTCCCCGCACCTTTTAAAACAACCCATGCGTCATAGCGTTGGGCAAGTTTCTGCGCAGCACTTTGGCGATCTGCTTGAATGTTTGGCGTGTCTGTCTGGAGCAGTCTGGCGGCTTCGGTTGGGTGAGGAGTCAGTACAACAAGGCCAGGTCCCCAAGTCTTTGAAATATCGCCCCGCGCCAACGCGTTGAGCGCATCCGCATCGAGCACGAGAGGGCGGGCCGAACGGATGGCTAGCAGGCGTTTGAGTAAGGTGAGGGCGGCAGGTGCGTGACCGAGGCCGCATCCGGCGACCCAGGCATCTAGGGTGGCTGCTTGCTCGATGAGCGTGACTGCGTCATGCAGCATGAGTTCTGGATTGATGCTGTCGTAGGCGACAGGCAAAGGGGTTTGGGTCAACGCAAGATAGGTTTTACCGACACCGCTTTTGAGTGCGGCGCGACCGGCCAGAATGACGGCACCTGTCATGCCACTTGAGCCACCGAGTATGCCCAATGAGCCAAAGCTGCCTTTGTGTGCCTCAGCATCACGGACCGCAAACACCAGGGGAAACTGTTGTTCCGTAATAGGACTTCCACTGGAGTGGCGAGTTGTCATAGGGATCGTGTACGGTTGATATAGCGCAAGTCTAGTTGAGGACGAATATGACGAAGACGATGAATATGACTATTATGCAACAGCAAGCGTTTGATCTTATTAGATTCAGGAAACCATATGAAAACGATTCAGACAGTGGGAGTGGCGGGTGCCGGCGCAATGGGTCGAGGCATCGCACAAATAGCGGCCCAAGCAGGCTTGCGCGTCAAACTATTCGACACGAACCCTGCAGCGCTGAACTCAGCGCGCGACGCTCTGACCAATACTTGGACGATGTTGGCCAGCAAAGGCAAAATGACCGAAGAGCAAGCGCATGACGCGTTGGGCAAGTTGTATTTGATCGACGAGATCGAGGACCTGTCGGATTGTGATCTGGTGATCGAAGCCATCATTGAGCGACTCGAGATTAAACAGCCGTTTTTTAAACAACTGGAGTCGGTCGTATCCTCCGAGTGCATACTCGTTTCCAACACCTCCTCGTTATCGATCACTGCGATTGCCGCTGGATGCGAGCATCCTGAGCGTGTCGCAGGCTATCACTTCTTTAATCCCGTCCCGCTCATGAAGGTTGTTGAGGTGATTGATGGTTTGCGCACGGATCCTGCGGTGGGTGATGCCTTGATGGCGTTATCAGTCCGTATGGGACACAAGCCGGTGCGCGCAAAAGATATGCCTGGTTTTATTGTGAATCATGCGGGTCGTGGGATGAATACCGAGGGTTTGCGTGCCGTACAAGAAAATGTGACGGATTTTGCAACGGTCGATGGCATTATGCGCGAGCAAGCTGGCTTCAAAATGGGGCCCTTTGAGTTGATGGACTTGACGGGTCTCGACGTCTCACATGCTGTCATGGAGTCCATTTACCATCAGTTTTACGAGGAACCTCGTTTCAAACCCTCACCGATCGGAACAGTGCGTGTGGCGGGCGGGCTTTACGGACGCAAAAGCCAGGGCGGATTTTATGCATACGCTGATGGTCAGAAGCTGCCTGTAATCGAAGCTGCTGCGCCGGTGCTGAGTGGTCCGGCCAAGGTTTGGGTGAGCCCTGCGCACGCGTTCGGTCATGCGCGTGCGACTGAACTGCTCAAGAGACTTAACGCAAATATTCAAACCGGTCATCGACCCGATGTGGATAGTCTCATCATCGTCACTCCTTTTGGTGAGGACGTATCGACGGCAGCTTTCAAGCAACAGCTCGATGCTGCACGCATCGTGGGTCTCGATACGCTCCATGAATTTGATCATACGCGTAGGCGTACTTTAATGGTCTCACCAGCCACTCATCCGCAATATCAAGAAAAGGCACATGCCATCTTTGGTGTGGATAATGTTCGTGTCAGCGTTGTGAGAGACTCTGCGGGTTTTGTGGCGCAGCGGATCGTTGCGATGATCGTCAACGTCGCTTGTGATATCGCGCAGCAAGACATTGCGACGCCTCAGGATATCGATCTTGCCGTCAGTTTGGGCTTGGGTTATCCCAAGGGACCTTTGGGTCTGGGCGATGCCTTAGGTGCTGAAAATATCTTGGAAATTTTGCGCAATATGCAGAGCGTGACAGGGGACCCGCGTTATCGTCCTAGCCTCTGGTTGCAGCGACGTGTTCAGCTCGGCTTATCATTATTGAGCACCTAAGCTCAGCGTCATGGTGATAGATGAAAAAAAGCCCTCGAAAGAGGGCTTTTTTAATGCGCGAGTGCTTGATTATTTGGCGGCGTCGACCATGTATTGTGTCGCCGCACGCAGATCGGCATCGCTCGCACCGGCTGCGCCACCCTTGGCTGGCATGATGCCCTTGCCAGAGATCACAGCGGCAACCATGGCATCCATGCCTGTCGCGATACGCGGTGCCCAAGCTGTTTTGTCACCGAATTTTGGTGCACCGGCAACGCCAGCAATATGGCATGCTGCACAAGCTTGTTTGTAGAGCTTTTCACCTACATCGCTGGTGGCAGGAGCGGGAGCCGCTACAGCAGGAAGCGTGACTGCGGTTGCAGCAACCGTAGCTGCGACCATCGGTGCAGCAGCAGGTACAGCGGCAGCAGGAGCAGGAGCAGGA
>JBILJA010000222.1:0-3164 GCA_044368775.1 Burkholderiaceae bacterium | reverse complement strand
ACAAACACAAGCGCCCAAATCAATTCCGGCACACTACGCAACAGAATCAACAACCAACGGATCAGTTGCCGCACCACAAAGGGTAAGGCGCGCATCCGTCCAGACAAGGAAGACACCGATAACACCGTGGTGGACAAGAGTGTCAAAGGAATCGCGAATAACAATGCTAGAAAAGTGCCTGCAGTCGCAATCGCGACAGTACGCCAAGCCTCACGGGCCACGAGTTCCAAAAACTCGAGATTGAGTGCGGGCGGGAAAAATTCAGCGAGAAAATGAGTCGTGACTTTGAGGTTTTGCGCCTCAAAAAACACCCATGGTCGAAACTCGGTACTCACCAACGCGGGCCAAAGAATCACGCATGCGACAACAAACCAAAACACGCGCCGCAACCAAGCGGGGTCGCGCAAAGAGGGGTCTTTGAAGCGAGCCATTGTAATCAGGCGCATCCCACGCGAACTTCCCGCTTAGCGGGAGGGAGGTCTTGCGGGGTCGCCGCAGCGTCTACTTGCGCCAACTCATACTCAAACTGCGCGTAAAGATGGGCCAGACGCTCTGGTGTGACTTCGTGTCCCGGAAGATCAAAAACGAGTTTCCCCTCGCGCAACCCAAGGACGCGCGGAAACTCCGCCGTCGCGACATTGACTTGATGCAAGGTCGTCACCAAGGTGACGCCTTTGGCGCGCGCCTCGCGCAACAGCGTTGCGATGGCTTGCCGTGCTCGCGTTGGATCGAGCGCCGACAGTGGCTCATCGATGAGCCATAGTCCAGCAGGGGCGAGTAACGCACGCGCGAGACCGACGCGTTGCCGTTCTCCACCTGAAAGCCGGTCGACACGCTCCCATATTTTTTCCTGCAAATCAAACTGGGCCAAGGCTTTGACGACCTCTTCCACATGCTGTGGATAGATCAAGTTTTGTAGGCTGCGCCAAAGCGACAGCGCTGGCAGCTTGGCCGCGAGCAGGGAAACCACGACACGCTGCCTAGGTGGCAAGGGCGGGCTTTGGGGCGCATAAAACAGACGTCCGCGCTGACGCTGGAGTTGCCGCGTCGACAAGGTCCAAACTGACTGCTGGTCCAAGGTCACCGCACCTTGCGAAGGCCTGAGCGCAGCACCCAACAATTGCAACAAAGTCGTTTTGCCCGCACCCGAAGGGCCTATGACCGCCACATGCTCGCCAGGCTCAATCGAAAGCGTCAACGCATCGAGGGCCGGGCGGGATTGCGCGGTCGCCGCCGGATGACGTGCCGTGACGCCGTTGAGCGCAACGCGCAGGCCGGACATTATTTAATCAAACCCGCGCTTTTACCCGCCGACTCAAGACCTTTGTAGTTATCAGGTGTCGTGGGGATATATTTACTCGCGCGATTCAGTGTCAGGATTTCCTTGCCTTCGGGCGTATTCATATCAAGCGCCAATAGGGCTTTGGTAATTTTTTCACGCAAGGCGACCGGCATGTCTGCATTGACTGACCAGTTGTAATTGAAATAAGGCGGAGTGGTGAAAAAGACATCGACCTTGTTGGTATCGACCTTTTTTTCGTTCACGAATTTGTTCCATACAGTAATGTCGAGCGCGGCGGCATCGACGCGGCCACTGACGACAGAGGCGATCGTCGCATCATGCGCACCCGAATAGGCGACACGCTTAAAGTCACGATCTGGGTCGATGCCGGCATCCAACAAGAAAGAACGTGGCATCAAGTGACCCGAGGTACTGGACTGTGAACCAAAGCTCACTTGCTTGCCCTTCAGGTCAGCCAGTTTGGTGATACCGGAGTTTTTTTGCGTAATGAATACTGACCGGAACTTGGTGTCTTCTTCGCGCTGCGCGATCGGGACAATCTTGCCCCCGGAGCGAATTTGAGCCTGCACATATGTGAAGCCTCCGAACCACACCAAATCTACTTGCTTGTTGACCAAGGCTTCTACCGCGGCCGGATAGTCATTGACAGGCACAAAGCTGACCTTCATGCCGACGGTACGCTCGAGGTATTTGGTCAGAGGACCGAATTTGCGCATCTGCTCAGTGGCAGCCTCTTCGGGAATCGTAGTCACGCGTAGCACCTGCTGTGCGTGCGAAACACCAGAAATCAAGGTCACAAAAGTGATGAGCGCGCCGGCGATGAATCGCGAAAAGCGTAAAGATTGGAAAGTTGAAGACAAAGAAGTCACCTGAAAACGGTTAAAGAGCCAACAGTATAGGAGAGACCCGAGGCTCTCGCGACGATAGACCCTTTTTAGGCGTGCCGTTTAGTCAGGGTGACTTCTTTACTCCTTGTCTGCTAAGATTTATTTAAATCTATTATTTGAGATTTAACTCTTTAATAAGTGTCGTCCACTTCTTCTCGTCGGTCTTGAGATTGGCGG
The DNA here is from genome assembly GCA_044368775.1 of Burkholderiaceae bacterium. Lineage (GTDB taxonomy): Bacteria > Pseudomonadota > Gammaproteobacteria > Burkholderiales > Burkholderiaceae_B > Zwartia. The sequence goes on along the minus strand of JBILJA010000222.1, from coordinate 797 downwards.
TCACCACCTCAGGAGTTGAGGTGTCGAGCTCGATGCCCAACTGGCTCAAACGTTTACGCAGTTCCTCATCCTTGCCCAAGGCTTGCATCGCGGTTGAAATTTTGATCTGCAAGGCCTTGTCCATCACGGCCGGAGAGACCAAGGCCAACCAGAATGTCGCTTCAAAATCCTTGGTGCCTAAGGCCTCGTTCATCGTGGGCAAATCAGGCAAGGTTGAGATACGTTGCATCGAAGTCACAGCCAGACCTCGCGTCTTGCCACTCGTGACAAAGGGCATTGCTTCGCTCGCAGCAGAAAACATCATCTGCACTTGACCACCGATCATATCCTGCGCCGCGGGCATACCGCCCTTGTAATGCGCGACCACCATCTTCAGGCCAAATTGCTTGATGAAGTATTCAGCGGCGAGGTGATTGATCGAACCCACCCCCGAAGTGCCAATCGCGTACTTGTCAGGATTTTTCTTGATGAGCTCCACAAGCTCTTTCGCGTTTTTAACAGGCAAGTCTTTGTTCGTCTGCAAAACAAAAGGCGCCTTCATCATCATCGAAATCGGCGTAAAGCTCTCGTAGGGCTTGTAGCTCACCGTACCTTGCAGTGCTGGATTAATAACGATAGAAACTGGAGCGGCATAAAGCGTATAACCGTTGGGCTTTTGACTGGCCACATAGGTGCTGGCAACGGTAGAAGCGGCTCCGGCTCTATTCTCGATCACCATGGTTGCACCGAGCTTATTGCCAAGGGCTGCGGCGATCGCGCGACTCGACACATCACTCACACCGCCTGCTGGGTAGGGC
>JBILJA010000221.1:0-3166 GCA_044368775.1 Burkholderiaceae bacterium | reverse complement strand
GTTCATCGTAGCAATATCGATAAACCAGTTTTGCGGTTGCACGACATCTCTCACCCGCTTGCTCATCGCACGAGGACCCGCGTCATGGGCAATCCAGACGAAAGGTACATCGTTGACGATTTGCGTATGAAGATTAGCCAAAGCGACATCACGCTCTTTTGCATCAAAAGTGTTACGTGCCTTAGTCACGAGTGCTTCAACTTCTGGGTTGTTGTAGTAACCCCAGTTGTTTGACACAGGTGGGAAGGTACCCTTGCTGCTGAAGCGAACCATGCCAAAGAATGGATCCATTGCCGAGAAACTGACGTTCGTGGCATTAGCGCCGTTAGCCGAAGAGTCTTTAGCGCCTTTGCGCCAGTTGGTGAACAAGGTGTTCCACTCGATCACATCGAACTCAACGTTAAAGAAACACTTTTTCAGTGACTCTTGAACGAATTCGTTCATTGGCAGTGGTTGCATTTGACCCGAACCGGAAGCTGAAATCTGAACCTTCACTTTCAAAGGCTTGGCCGCAGAGAAACCTGCGTCGGCCATCAGTTTTTGCGCAGCTTTTGGATCGTATTTCACGTCAAAAGAAGGCTTGCCAAACCATGGGTGATCTGGCGCCATCGTGCCTTTTGGAATACCCATGATGCCGCCGAGTAAGGTCTTCAAGCCTTCACGGTCCACACAGAGGTTAGCGGCTTGGCGCACACGCTTGTCAAGCCATGGCGAGCCATCGGCAAAGGACAACTGCCAGGGCCAGACGTGTGGCTGTGGATTGCTGTAAATCGTAAAGCCACGCTGTCTGATTTGAGGCATAGCATCTGGTGCGGGTGCTTCGATCCAGTCCACCTGTCCGGAGAGCAATGCGGCAGTGCGTGCATTGGCCTCAGGAATAGGCAACAAGACGACGCGATCGATCTTTGGCTTGCGCTTTGGATCCCAGTAGTCTTTGTTGGCAACCATTTCAACGCGCTCACGCGGAACGAAACGTGCCATCTTGAATGGGCCGCTACCCGAAGCATCGGCAGCAAAAGCAGCCCAAGCTTGTCTGGAACGATCTGCTGGAGCTGTCACAGACGCAGGCACGGCTGCCAGTTTCTTTTTCCAATGCTCAGGCGAAGCGATGAAGAGGTTAGTCAGGTTGATCGGCACAAACGCATCAGGCTCGCTGCTCGTCAACTCAACAGTCAGATCATCGATTTTGCGTGCACTACGCATCGTAGGCATACGCGACGCCGTCACACCAACTTGCGATGCGTCAAAATGTGGGGCGTCTTTGTCCAAGACTTTTTGAACGTTCCAGACGATGGCGTCAGCATTCACTGGTGAGCCGTCATGAAACTTGACGCCTGGACGTAACTTAAAGATCCATTTTGTCTTGTCGTTAGGATTGACTTCCCAAGAGGTGGCCAAGCCAGGGATCACCGCGCTAGGAACGTCAGACTTGGAGAGGTCCCACTGTGTCAAGGAGTCATACATCGGGATGCCGGTGAAACGATTGCCCTCGAAACCTTGATCAGGCTGGCCCAATGTACGGGGAATATCAGCAGCCGTCATACCAATGCGCAGGACTTTTTCTTGTGCAGAGGCAGGCATTGCAGCGCCCACGGCAAGTGCCGCGGTCAGGACGGTCAGTCCAAGTGGTTTGCCGACCAAGCGGGAAATCAGCGTGTGTTGTTTCATGGAATCTCCATTAATTCGGTTGTAAAAATATAGCTAACAGGTTGTGCTGCAAATCTGATACTTTTAAACCGGTCTGAGTTGTCTACCTCCAGTTGGTGTGAGCCAACGTGACCGATTTATGACCAGTAGTACGTTTTACGCATTGAAATACGTATTTTATTTAAGCAAAAATCGTGCCATCCTTTGCGTAAAGTTTGTCTTAAATGATACGCAAATGACCCTAATTATTGCAGTTCTCTATAAATTATTGAGTACTGTTACTCCACACCAGTGACCTAAGCCCATTTTGGGGCATTTTTGTCCAGTTTGGTGCAAGAGCTTTGTTTCAATAGTAACCAAGGTAAACCAAGAAAACAGATGAAACTACTTCTCATAAACCCTAATACCTCTTCGGCGATGACCGCTGCGATCGCCAAGGGCGCACAAGCCGTCGCACTTTCAACGACAGAAATTGTGGCAACACAACCCAGCTTTGGTCCTTTATCGATCGAGGGGCATTACGACGAAGCTTTCGCCGCTGCAGGTGTGGCCGAGCAAGTCAAACTCGCCTCAGCTTGGGGGCCCGATGCGGTCGTTCTAGCGTGTTTTGGCGATCCAGGTCTAGAAGCCGCACGTGAGGCGACGGCTGCTCCCGTATTAGGGATTGCAGAGGCTGCCTTTCATGCCGCTAGTATGCTCGCGACAGGTTTTTCTGTCGTGACCACCATGACGCGGACATGCATCATTGCGGAGCGTTTAGTGCAACGCTACGGCTTTGAGCATCAGTGCCGTGGCGTGCATGGCACCGATATTGCCGTGCTGGATTTAGAAGACAGTGGTGAGGACATCATCGGGCAAATCGAGCATGCCGCTCGTGAGGCATTGAGCCGAGATCGCAGTGGTGCCATCGTTTTGGGTTGTGCGGGCATGACAACACTTTGTCACACCTTGACACAGAGATTGGGTGTGCCAGTCATCGATGGGGTCGCGGTGGCCGTCAAGTTTGCCGAGGCGCTTAGTGCCTTAGGTCTTGGCACGAGCAAGCATGGTGATTATGCAACACCTCTACCCAAGGTTTACACCGGTTGGGCTGCGCCGCTTGGCTGGCCCAAAAAATGATGAACCCACTGACGGTTTAGAGGTCGCTTGCTCAATCGACTGCAGTCGCTTTTTGCGATTCATTTCGTTGCGATCCTTTTTGGCGCGACTGGAATTTTTGGTGCCATCATCCATGCCGATGCGTGGATGATCACGTGGGGGCGCGCACTTTTTGCAGTACTCACGCTCGTGGCTTTGAATCGTCTGTTCTCAACGCTAGGAGGTAAACCGCTTCATCGTTTCGTTTCTTGGCGCGCCCACCCAGGTGCCTTGCTTTTGAGCGGCGCGATGTTAGCGGTGCATTGGGTCACTTTTTTTTACTCTGTCAAAATCGGGGGGGTCGCTGTCGCCACTCTCGGTTTTGCAAGTTTTCCGGCTTTTATCACCGTGATCGAGGCACTCCTACTGCGTGAGAAGGTCG
>JBILJA010000084.1:0-10572 GCA_044368775.1 Burkholderiaceae bacterium | reverse complement strand
CTTGGTTCACAAAATGAAATTTCTTATGCCCCAGATGTCTGTCTTGTTGGCTGCCTTTGTCTTGATGGGTTCTGTGGTGCATGCGCAGCCCAAAGTCGCTGCGAGCCCCAGTGCAAATGCACCCTTAGCCACAGTAAACGGCATCGCAATTCCTGCATCCTTGTTGGAGCAAAATGTAAGCGCCAACGTGGCGCAAGGCCAGCGTGATACGCCAGAGTTGCGACAGCTGCTCAAAGATGAGCTGATTAACCGCGAGATTTTGGCTCAAGAAGCCGCCAAACTCGGTCTTGATAAAACTGCTGAGGCCAAGACACAGTTGGCTCAGCTCCGACAGACCTTGATGGTAGAGCTGCTGCTCACCGACATGATAAAAAAGAATCCCATCACCGATGTCAAAATCAAAGCTGAATACGATCGTCGCGTTGAGGCACTCAAAAACGAGCAACAGTACAAGATCGGTCTGATCATCACGTCAACCGAAGACGAAGCCAAGGCCATTCTGGTGCGATTGAACAAGGGAGAGTCCTTTCAGAAAATTGCTGAGCAATCCTCACTTGATCCTAGTAAGGCGAAGGGCGGAGACGTGGGTTGGGTATTGCCCGCGCAGATCTTGCCTGCGATTTCAAACGTGTTGGTCAATTTGAAAAAAGGCAGCGTGGCGGTCGCGCCTATTCGCACACAAGCGGGCTGGAACATTATCAAACTCGAAGACCAACGCAGCTATCAACCCCCTGGTTTGAACGAGGCCAAAAATGACATCCGTCTGGCTTTGCTCCAGCAACAGCGTATGGATTACGTCAAGCGCTTGCGTGAGGGCGCTAAGATTCAGTAAATGGTGGTGCCCCCGGCGAGAATCGAACTCACAACCACCCGCTTAGAAGGCGGGTGCTCTATCCAATTGAGCTACGGGGACAACGCGGCGTTATTCTAACCCTTCTAGGTGGTCTGCGTTTTATGTCACAACTCTTTGTCGTTCATCCTGATAACCCGCAACCCCGGTTGCTGAAGCAGGCGGCTCAGCTTTTGCAAAACGGCGGTCTGGTCGCGATCCCCACAGATTCAAGTTATGCGGTGGTCGCGCGTCTTGATGACCGGGCTGCCGCCGAAGCCTTGCGTAAGTTGCGCGGATTAGATGAGCGCCACCATTTGACGGTCTTGTGTCGTGATATGACGGCGATCAGTCAGTTCGCCCGGGTGGATAACGCCCAGTTCCGATTGTTAAAACAAGCCACACCCGGACCTTGGACGTTCATTTTAGAGGCGTCTCGCGAGGTGCCTCGCCGCGTTTCGCATCCTTCCCGTAAAACCATCGGCATTCGCGTGCCAGGACACCCTGTGACGCTGGCTTTTTTGGAAATGGTGGATGCGCCCTTGTTGTCAACGACCTTGATCCCTGAGGGTGAGGAGCTGCCGCTCAATGATCCCGAGGATATTCGGACACGTTTTCAACATGCCTTGGCAGCGGTAATCGACGCGGGAGCCTGTCCTTTTGAGCCCACAACGGTGATTGATTTGACCGGGCCATCTCCCGAATTGATTCGACGCGGGCGAGGCGATCCAGCTGTTCTTGGGATTTCGTAGCGTTTGATGAGCGATAAACCTCTACAATCCATCGCATGAACGAAATTATTCAGACCATCTCGTTGTACGCCTTGCCGGTGATGTTTGCCATCACCTTACACGAGGCAGCTCATGGCTATGTCGCAAGGTTGTTTGGCGATCCAACGGCTACGCAGCTTGGCCGTGTCACTCTTAATCCCATCAAACATATCGATCCCGTGGGCACGATCGCTGTGCCAGTGGGTATTTTATTGATGTCAAAGTTGGTGGGCGGGCCGTTTTTGCTCTTTGGGTGGGCCAAGCCCGTGCCCGTAGACTTTGGCCGTCTTCGCCGTCCCAAGCGAGACATGCTCTGGGTGGCCTTGGCCGGTCCCGCGGCCAACCTGTTCATGGCGATTCTTTGGGGTATTTCCCTGCGCGTCTTGTTTGAGACCGGCGATCGAAGTAGCTTTTGGTTCCAGATGGCTCAGATTGGGATCCAGATCAACTTGACCTTGATGGCCTTGAATCTCCTGCCCATTCTCCCTCTAGATGGTGGGCGTGTGCTTTTTAGTCTACTCCCTAATAAATTGGCTTGGCAGTATGGCCGTATCGAACCCTTCGGGCTTTGGATTGTGATTGCATTGCTGGCAACGGGCTTCCTTGGCACCCTAATCGCCCCACTCATGTCCCTTGGGGAATGGGTGGTTCGATTAGTGCTCTAAGATCACACTATTCCGGTACACTTTTACTTAATTTATTAATGGCGCGTCCGCGCCCCGTTCAGCGCTCTGGATTTCCTTTATGGCCACGCACTCATCTTCTAACGTACCCCAGTTTCAAGGCAGCATGCCCGCCTTGGTGACTCCGATGCATCCTGACGGCAGTTTGGACTATCAAAGCTTTAGAGCCTTGGTGGACTGGCATGCTCAGGAGGGCACAAATGGTCTCGTGATCGTTGGTACTTCTGGCGAGTCACCGACTGTGAATGTCGACGAGCACGCCGAACTGATCCGAGTCGCCGTCGAGCATGCGGCAGGACGACTCCCCATCATCGCGGGTGTTGGCGCCAACTCCACGCGCGAAGCCATTCATTTGGCCGAGCATGCCCTCAAGGTCGGTGCGCAGGCAGGCTTGTCGGTCGTCCCTTATTACAACAAGCCTTCCCAAGAAGGAATGTATCAGCACTTCAAAGCCATCCAAGAAGCGGTCGATCTCCCCACGATTCTCTATAACGTTCCGGGGCGCACCGTTGCGGACATGTCCCATGACACAGTCCTGCGCTTAGCGCAGATCCCGGGCATTATTGGACTCAAGGATGCAACAGGCGATATTGTCCGGGGTGCCATGTTAATCCGTGATGTACCTGCGCATTTCCAGATCCTGAGCGGTGATGACGCGACGGCAGCGGCCCTGATTTTGCTTGGAGGTCGTGGCAATATTTCTGTGACCGCCAACATCGCACCCCGCCAGATGAGCGATTTGTGCAAAGCGGCTCTTGCGGGTGATGTGAAAAAAGTCAGACAGTTAAATAATTTGCTGGGTCCTCTGAACAAACTGTTGTTTGTCGAAGGTAACCCGATTCCAGTGAAGTGGGCGTTGACGCAGATGGGTCGTATCCCTTCGGGCATCCGTTTGCCGCTCGTGGAGTTAGGTGCTCAGTTTCACGCTCCTTTGCGGGCTGCAATGGTTGAGGCGGGGTTGCTCTGAAATGAAAAGTATCTTGAGTCAAAAAAATGCGTTGATGGTGACGGCTTTAGTCGCAGTCTTGACGTTGAACGGATGTGCCTCGGTGCGTGATATGCTCAGTGGCGATGACTCGGTTAATTACAAAAGCGTGGTGCGGACCGATCCTTTGAGTATTCCGCCCGATATGACTCAGGCCGCGAGCGATCCGCGTTTCAGAGCGCCCGACTCAGGCACGACGACATTTTCGCAGTTTCAGCAGACTGGACAGATTAGCCCTGCAGCCAAAGCTTCGACGGCCCAGTCAGCGGTCTTGCCCACGCGCAGCGATATGCGCGTGATGCGCGATGGTGATTTGCGCTGGTTGTCTGTAGACATCCCGGCTGACCGGGCGTTTTCCTCGGCGGCTGATTTCTGGACCGAAACGGGTTTCACCTTGGATGTCACGGATCCCAAAGCGGGCTTGCTCGTGACCAACTGGGCGGAAAACCGCGCCAATATTCCTGATAGCTGGATTCGTCAGATGCTCGGCAAAGCGATTCCCGGTGCCTGGGACAGCGGTACGCGCGACAAATTTCGTACACGGATCGAGCGTAACGGCAACCGTACAGAGATCTACATCACACATCAACGCATGACTGAGGAGGCGCGCGGTCAAGCCTCTGGCGGCGCAGCCGCTGAGATCCGTTGGACCATTAGCAAAGAAGACCCTGGTCTAAATGCCACGATGCTTGCTCGATTGATGGTTTTCCTTGGCGAAGACGTCGATGGTGCTCGTAAAAAAGTCGCTCAGGCAAACGCCAATCCACAGGGGCCTCAGGTCACGACGGGACCGGGTGGCGATAAAACCGCCTTGATCATTAACGAAACCTTTGATCGCGCTTGGCGGCGCGTGGGTGTGGCATTGGATTCGGGTGGCTTCGCGGTGGATGATCGCGACCGTTCGACCGGTGAGTACTATGTCCGTTACGTGGACGTCGACACTGGCATCAAGCGCGAAGATCCGCACTTTTTAGCGCGCATGTTTGGCGCTAAAAACCCTGGCAAAGCACCGACATACCGAATTCGTTTGACGACGATGGGTACGCAGACCGAAGTTGTTGTTCTGGATGATAAGGGTGTGCGTGATACGAGCGCAACAGCCCAGCGTCTCCTAGGCGTTTTGGCAGACAAAATCTAAACGAAGCAAAAAGCACCATGTTGGTGCTTCCTTGTTGTCATTGGCGCCCCATGTTGGGGCGCTTTTTTTTGAGCAAACTCCTGAGCGCGGTATAAGGCGCAATACCGAATTCGGGCATCATTTTTGCTTGTATTTAGAGTATGCACCCTTTAGAGTAGGTTATGCACCCTATAGAGACTTTCAGCCCCAAAGAATGGCTTGCTCGGCTTGATCTTGATTTTTTTGTCAGACCGGTTAATCATGCACCTGCAACTGTCACTGCGGCTGCGGATGCGTCTTTCCAGACGAATCTAAAACATCGACATCAGGGACCGTTACGCATCCAAAAGGCGCTTTACCCAGAGGGGCCCTCACTTTGCCATGCCATCATTGTCCATCCGCCCGGCGGGATCGCAGGCGGTGATCGTCTTGAGGTGCAAGTGCAGAGTCAGGCACGCAGTCAGGGGTTGGTGACCACACCATCTGCGGCTAAGTGGTATGGGACGGATGGGGTCGTCCCCGCGACGCAAAAAATTGAGATTGCCCTGGTGGGACAATTGGAGTGGCTCCCACAGGAAACGATTGTCTTTGATCGTGCTCTGGTTGAATCTGAACTCACGATTAAGGCTGGCGCAACGGGCGCGATGTTGGGGTGGGATCATTTGATTTTTGGGCGTCATGCTTCGGGCGAGTCTTTCAAAACCGGTCGTTTTGCACAGTCTCTGCGCATTCATTTGTGTGAGGGATTAGTCTGGCACGATCGTATTGTGCTCGGTGGTGGGGACGCCTTGTTTGATTCTCCGATCGGCTTGAGAGGGCACTATGCGTTTGCCACACTCTGGGCGATTCTGGCAGAGCCGGACACTTGGACAGAAGCTCGACTTGAGTCGCTCCGTACGCATAGTCCAGCAGTCTCCTGGACCGTGTTACATCCCCGCTTGCTCATCGGACGCTTGCTTGTCGAGCCCTTAAAGCTCAAGGGTTTGCTTGAACAAGCCTGGAGCATCTTGCGACCCATTGTTTTAAAGCGCCCAGCCCTCAATCCTCGGCTTTGGGCCACCTGAATAAAGGAATTTCTATGGATCTCACCCCACGAGAAAAAGATAAGTTGCTGATTTTTACAGCGGCTTTACTTGCCGAACGACGTCTCGCGCGTGGTTTGAAACTCAATGTGCCCGAAGCCATTGCCCTCATCACAGCAACGATCATGGAGGGTGCGCGCGATGGCAAAACGGTCGCAACACTGATGGCAGAGGGCCGTAGCATTTTGACGCGTGCAGACGTCATGGAGGGCATCCCTGAAATGATCCCTGATATTCAGGTCGAAGCCACGTTTCCCGATGGCACCAAGCTTGTCACGGTTCATCAACCTATTCAGTGAGGAGCGGACATGCAAATAATGCCGATGATTCCAGGACAACTACTTGTTCAAGACGGTGAGGACATTGAAATCAATGTGGGTCGAACCCTGCTCAGCCTCACCGTGGCCAATACCGGCGACCGGCCTGTGCAAATCGGCTCACACTTTCATTTTGCCGAAACCAATGCAGCGTTGCATTTTGATCGCGCGACGGCACGCGGCTTTCGCTTGAATATTCCTGCTGGCACGGCGATTCGTTTTGAACCAGGACAAGAGCGCGTTGTTGAGTTGGTTGCACTCAGCGGTGATCGCATGGTGTATGGATTTTCCGGGGCCGTCATGGGGAGTCTGGATCAATGAAAATTTCAAGACAAGCGTATGCAGAAATGTTTGGTCCGACGACGGGTGATCGCGTTCGCCTAGCCGATACCGCGTTGTTTGCCTGCGTGGAAAAGGACTTTACGATTTACGGTGAGGAGGTCAAGTTTGGCGGTGGCAAGGTGATCCGTGACGGCATGGGACAGTCGCAGCGTATGAGTGCGGACTGCGTGGATACCGTATTGACTAACGCACTGATTATTGATTACTGGGGCATCGTCAAAGCCGATATCGGCATTAAAAATGGTCGCATCTCCGGCATCGGTAAGGCCGGTAATCCGGATATTCAGCCCGGTGTGACAATTGTGATTGGGCCCGCTACCGAGGTCATTGCAGCCGAGGGTATGATCGTGACGGCCGGTGGGGTGGACAGTCATATTCACTTTATCTGTCCGCAACAAATCGAAGAGGCTTTGTGCTCAGGCGTGACCACCATGATTGGTGGCGGAACAGGCCCTGCAACTGGGACGTTTGCCACAACGGTCACACCTGGTCCGTGGCATCTGGCACGCATGTTGCAGTCGCTCGAGGCCTATCCGATCAATATCGGATTATTAGGTAAGGGCAATGTTTCTTTACCTGGGCCACTGCATGAGCAAATCGAAGCGGGGGCGGTGGGTTTAAAACTTCACGAGGACTGGGGTAGCACACCCGCCGCCATCGACAACTGCCTGACGGTTGCCGATCAGACCGACACGCAAGTCGCGATTCATACCGACACACTCAACGAGTCGGGCTTTGTCGAGGCGACACTCAAGGCCATCGATGGCAGAGTGATCCACACTTATCACACCGAGGGTGCCGGAGGCGGCCATGCGCCCGACATCATCCGCGTCTGCGGTGAGCAAAATGTCTTGCCTTCTTCGACGAATCCAACGCGGCCCTACACTATCAATACGCTGGATGAGCATCTGGACATGTTGATGGTGTGTCACCATCTTGATGCCTCGATTGCCGAGGATATCGCTTTTGCAGAAAGCCGTATCCGTCGTGAAACGATTGCGGCCGAGGATATCCTGCACGACATTGGCGCGTTTTCAATGATTTCCTCGGATAGTCAGGCGATGGGTCGTGTCGGCGAGGTCATTATGCGGACCTGGCAGACTGCGCACAAAATGCGTGAACAGCGCGGCTCGCTGAGTGAGGCAGGTTTTTCTGATCCTTCGACGAGCGATAATGCACGCATCAAACGTTACATTGCAAAATACACCATCAATCCCGCGCTCACGCATGGCATGGCGCATGAGATCGGTTCGGTGGAGGTGGGCAAATGGGCCGACCTTGTGTTGTGGCGCCCTGCGTTTTTTGGTGTCAAACCCTCTACCGTCATCAAAGGTGGCCAGATTGCGATGGCAGCGATGGGAGATCCTAATGCGTCGATCCCGACCCCACAGCCCGTCCATTTCCGCCCGCAGTTTGGCGCGTCTGCACGCGGCATTGAAACGAGTTGTATCACCTTCATGTCCGGTATCTCGGTACAGCGCGGTGTGCATCAGGAGCTTGGCTTGCGCAGGCAGATCGCGACGGTGCAGGGCACGCGCACGGTCACCAAGGCCGATATGAAACTCAATAGCACCACACCGCACATCACCGTCAGTCCAGAAAACTACAAGGTCTATGCTGATGGTGTGTTGCTGGACTGTCCGCCTGCGCAGGTGCTACCGATGGCGCAACGTTACTTTTTGTTTTAGGAGCGACGATGGCGATATTGTTGACCTCGCGGATACCTGCGCAAACAGACGCTCATTCGCACATGCTCGATGAGCACTTGCCTGTGCTTGAACTGACTCTTGAGGATCGGCAGCGCTCGCGTCTGGCCGCGATGCTACCCAGTGGGCGCGCAGTTGCAGTTATTTTGCCGCGCGGCGAATCCATGCAGCACGGCGATGTGCTCACCGGTGAAACAGGTGAGCGTGTCTTGGTGCAGGCGGCCACCGAGCCGTTGATGTTGATTCGAGCCAATAATCCCTTTGAGCTGATGCGTATCGTGTATCACTTGGCTAATCGTCACGTACGGGCGATGTTGCTGCCCGATGCCGCCCTCATCGAACCAGACCAAGTGTTGGCAGAGCTCGTGAGACGCTTAGGCGGTACCGTTGAAAAAACACATCAGCCATTTATTCCAGAAGGCGGTGCCTACGCTGGGGGCGCAGGAGGTCATGTACATCACCATCACCCGAGCGAGTGCGGGGTCGAGCTGCAGGATGAGGCAATGGGCCAGATCGGTGAACAACTTTCTATTGCAGCCCATGCACGATCAAAAGCTTAACTCCCTGCTGTCGGCCTTGCATTTGGCGAGCCCGGCTTTGCCTGTAGGAGGCTTTGCGTATTCGCAAGGCCTAGAACAAGCGATCGAGGATCGTTGGGTCACGGATATGGAGCAAGCCTATATCTGGATCCGGGATGCTCTGTTGCTCAATCTGGCTCGCCAGGAGTTACCGTGGTGGTTGCATTGTTTCGAGGCAGCTTCACAACAGCAATGGAACGCGCTATTCGACGGAAATCAACAGTTGAGTGCCTTACGCGAAACGGCAGAGCTGCGACTAGAGTCTCTGCAGATGGGGTATTCGATGGCCAAGCTGTTTACGCAGTGGCCTTCGGCGCAGACGCTCGCTGCACTCAAGGACGTAACGTGGTCTTACCCTGCAGCGCATGCTGCGCTAGCAGCATGTACCGGTATTGAAAAAGAAATGGCATTGGCCGCTTATCTCTGGAGTTGGGTGGAAAACCAAGTCTTGGCTGCGATTAAAACGGTCCCCTTAGGTCAAATCGAAGGTCAGCAACTCCTGCACCGTCTTAAAGAAGACATCGCGGCGGCTTGTGTGGTTGCACAGTCAACCAGCATCGCTGAGGCGGGCTCAGCACCTTTTGGCCTCGCGCTGTCTAGCGCGAGGCATGAAACCCAATACAGCCGCTTGTTTAGAAGCTAAAAATTAGAAGCACAAATCCAAGTCATCCAAGGAATACAACCATGACACAACAATCCAATCCTTTGCGCGTGGGTATCGGCGGACCGGTGGGCTCAGGCAAGACCACCTTGGTCGAAGTTCTCTGTAAAAAAATGCGTGACCAGTACAAGCTCGCGGTCGTGACCAATGATATTTACACCAAAGAAGATGAACGTCTGCTGGTTGCAGCAGAGGCGTTATCAGCGGATCGCATCATGGGCGTTGAAACAGGCGGTTGTCCGCATACCGCCATTCGCGAAGATGCTTCAATCAATCTCGAAGCGATCGATCGTATGCAAAAACGATTTCCTGATCTGGATCTAATTTTTATTGAGTCGGGTGGCGATAATTTAGCCGCGACCTTTAGCCCTGACTTATCAGATTTGACGATTTATGTAATCGATGTCGCTGGTGGCGAAAAAATTCCCCGCAAAGGCGGTCCAGGTATTACGCGCAGTGATCTATTGGTGATCAACAAGACAGATCTCGCACCCTATGTTGGCGCCAACCTTGACGTCATGCGCCACGATACTGCGCGTATGCGGGTAGATCGTCCCTGGGTGATGACGAATTTAAAAACCGGCGAGGGTCTGGATGAAGTCATCCGCTTTATTGAAAAAGCGGGATGCTTGACTCAGTCTTGAAGCGCTGATTTCACTTACTTTCGAACAAGATGGATCCAGCCATCGTCAATCCAGTCCGCCAGCGCGTCGAGCGCCTCCTGTGAAAGACGTTTTGCGGAGGGGTCGGTGCCTGCCAATTCACGCTCATCCGCGAGTCGTTTAAGACCTGCTTCGGCTTTGACCATGGCAGGCTCGCCATTGATAAAAAGCTGCTGGTCACGGTAGAGCATACGGGTGCGTCGATCGAGCGCCCAGTGTGTGTAGGTGGATGCCTGAGCGTGCGTCTCTTGGTCTCCATCCATTTGTAACGCGAGCGGGCTGTCAAAGACAGCAGCCTGATTGGGCTCGGTCAGCCAACAGCCCAGAAAGCGAGTGGCCAGTGCGTGATCAAAGCGAATTTTGCTGGCGGCAGCGATCGCGGCCTCGGTCAGGCGGTCAGGGAGCTCTGCGGGATGCGCCACAGCGGGCTGTGTGGGGTCGCGGTAAAACTTATTGAGCGCGGGGCCAGGCAGGGGAGGTTCGCCGTAGGGGCCGCTTGCGACACCTGCACGTGACAAGATCTGATCGGCTGCGGCTTCGAGCATGCCGCGGGCGAGCGCCGCCTCATCGGGCGCGCGAAAGCCAATCGAGATCGTCATGCAATCATCGAGCGCGACACCATCGTGTGCCGCTTGAGGAGGCAGGTACAACATATCGCCTGGCTCCAGCACAAACTCTTGCTCCGGCTCAAAGTTTTGCAAAATCTTGAGTGGTAAACCTGGCACCAAGGACAGGTCTTTCTGTTGACCAAATTTCCAGTGACGACGGCCTTCAGCTTGCAAAAGAAACACGTCATAGCTGTCGAAATGTGGACCGACACCACCGCCTGTCGTAGCCATG